>JBARKD010000565.1:0-3507 GCA_049800615.1 Acidobacteriaceae bacterium
TTGATGACGCGGGAATCCACGAACCTTCATTTCCACGGTTTAACCATTCCACCAGTTTGCCATCAAGACGATGTCCTCCACACATCGGTTCAACCCGGCGAAGCGCCATTTGAGTATCGCTTCCGCATTCCGGAAAACGAGCCCCCTGGATTGTATTGGTACCACCCGCACATCCACGGTTTCACGAAGGAGCAAGTGCTTGGGGGCGCTTCGGGCGCCATCATCGTCGAAGGAATCGAGCGCGCGGAGAAGGCAGTCGCAGGATTGCCGGAAAAAGTTTTGATCATTCGCGATCAAGACCTGATGAATCCGAACGCCCCGCCCTCGAAATGGGAACCCGTTGTCCCCAAGATGCTGTTTGATCGCGATGGCGACGCGGCCAATACCGGTACCGGATTCGGCAAACCGGCGAAAGATCTCTCCATCAATTTTGTGCCCGTGCCCTACCCGGACTATCGCCCGGCGATCATCGAAATGAAACCCGACGAGCGGCAACTGTGGCGCGTGGTTAACGCCTCGGGAATTACCTACCTAAACCTTGAAGTCCTATTCGGCCGAACACCCCAGCCGCTTGGCCTTGTGGCCCTGGACGGAGTGCCGCTAAATGCGAACGGCTTGCCCTCGGATTTTGTTGATACGCAAAACCACCTCGGTGTGCCGCCGGGGGCGCGGGTGGAATTCATCGTGAAGGGACCTCCCGCAGGTGTTTCGGCACTTCTGGTTACGAAAACTGTAAATACAGGGCCTAGCGGCGAGAACGATCCCAACCGCGCGCTCGCCACAATTACGGTTTCGAAAGATGCACTGGAACCATCCTCGGTGCTGCCCGCTACGCCGGAACCTCTACCTGCTGCGCAGATGCCGTGGCTCGGAAGCGTGGCTCCTGTGCGCGTTCGAAGGCTCTATTTTTCCGAAAAGCTTCTCGACCCGAACGATCCCAACAGCGCGACGGAATTTTATATCACCGTGGACGGTCAAACGCCGGAGCCCTTCGATCCCAAGTCCGGAGTGCCGAACATCATCGCCAGGCAGGGAACAGTCGAGGATTGGATCATTGAAAACAGGTCAAGCGAGCTTCATGCATTTCATATTCATCAGCTGCATTTCATGCTGATTGATTATCGCGGCAAGCCTGTGAACGAACCGTTTCTGCGTGATACGGTCAACGTCCCTTACTTCGACGGAAAAACTCTCGACTATCCCAGCGTGAGATTACGGATGGATTTCCGCGATCCCAATACCGTCGGCGACTTTGTATACCACTGCCACCTTTTAGAACACGAAGATGGAGGAATGATGGGACTGATTCGCGTAGAGCCGTGAGCCGTGAACCCATCTTGGTTCAAGCGAATTCGTCCTGAAACCAAAACTGATCGACCAAGTGCGACTCGCAGAGATTGTTCGACTCGCTTGTTTTTCCGGTGGAGTCTTTTTGACATGAGGTTCACTTTAACCGGCAACTTCAGCCAGGAACAGGAGAAGACAAAAATGACGGTCACAGCACTCGCATCAAAGGGCGTTCATTATTTGCGGATTGGACTGGCGGGTCTTGCAATGTTCCAGTTCACAATCGGAGCACCCTTCGCCAACGCGGCTTCCCAACCAAAACCACAAACAACACGCGACTCGGAGACGACCTCGCCTATCAAGCACGTCATCGTGATCATCGGCGAAAATCGCAGCTTTGATCACGTCTTCGCCACCTATGTGCCAAAAAGCGGAGAGACTGTAAATAACCTGCTTTCGGAAGGCATCATCAAGCTGGATGCCCAAAAGAACGCGATTCCCGGACCTAACTTCTCGAAGGCGCAACAGCTGTCAGCTACCGATACCGACAGCTTCCTGCTGGATCCGCCGACCAAGGAATTTCCCAGCAACGTACTGCCTGCACCTCTGGTCGGCGGCCCCAGCGGCGCGAATGGCTATTTCACCGGCCCCGCACCTTGTCCGGCAGACCCAAAGCTTTCGCCGGTTGAGTGCGCGGAGGTCTCGGAAACTGGATTGCCCGGCTATACCTACTATCAGGATCTTGCCAGCGGCGGCACGGGACTGAAGAGTAAGACGCCTGACAGCCGCATCACCAGCGTTGAGACTCTGCCCGCCGGACCATTCCAGATCACCAATGGCAGCACGTTCCTCTACAACGACTATGCCGCGAGCCCGGTCCATCGCTTCTATCAGATGTGGCAACAGCTGAATTGCAGCTTGCTGCGCGTCAACGAGGAGAATCCTTCTGGCTGCAATGCCGGTTTGTTCTCCTGGGTTGAGGTGACTGTTGGGGCGGGCACAAATGGCGTCACGCAGCCGCCACTGTGCTCCTCGGATAAGGATGCACTGCCCTGCTTCACTTACAACTATTTGCCCGCGGTTCCTAAAGCAACAACTACCGGTGAAGGATCGACCTCGCTCGCCTTTTACAACGTGCAGCAAGGCGATGCGCCCTATTTCAAGCTTCTCGCGGATAACTTCACGATGAGCGACAACTTCCATCAATCCGTCAACGGCGGCACCGGCGCCAACCATATCATGTTCGGTCACGCCGATATGATCTGGTTCAGCAACGGTTCCGGAACTCCTGAAGTACCACCCAACAATCAGGCGGTATTCACCAAACCATATAATGGGGTGTCCAATCCTGACCAGGGAATCGTGAATGAAATCGAAGACCCCAACCCGGCCCCCGGCACCAACAACTGGTACGCGGAAGACGGCTATGGCGAGAGCTATAACTCAGGTTATCCACCGCCCTATACTGTTTCCCCGGTCTATGGCGGAGGCTCCTATAGCGATTGCTCGGATGTCTCGCAGCCCGGAGTAGGGCCGATCATAAGCTACCTTGCCTCCCTCGGCGTCAACTCGCGTTGCGAAACCGGTCACTATTACCTGCTCAACAACTACAACCCGGGCTGGTTCGGCAATGGCAAGAATGCCTATATCGACCAGAATCCCTCGAACACTCCGTTCACGATTCCACCCTCTTCGACGCCCAGCTTGGGCGACGACCTCAACGCCAACAGCATTTCGTGGAAATACTATGGCGATCAATGGAACAACTACGTCAGCGACCCATACCAGCTGAATTATGGAACCAATGGGCCGAACGCGGACGAATATTGCAACATCTGCAACCCTTTCCAGTACGACACTTCCATCATGTCGCACCCGGCTATGGTGGCAGCCCACATTCAGGATTCCGTTAACCTGTACTCCGATATCACCAACGGAACTCTGCCTGCAGTATCGGTGGTGAAGCCGAGCGGCTATGTGGATGGCCATCCGGCATCGTCGAAGCTCAATCTGTTCGAGGGCTTCACGGAGAAGATCGTAAACCTGATTCAGAACTCTCCGTACTGGCAGGACACCGCGATCTTTATCACTTTGGATGAAGGCGGCGGTTACTACGACTCCGGTTACGTTCAGCCGCTCGATTTCTTCGGCGACGGCACCCGCATCCCGCTGCTCGTAGTGTCGAAGTATTCGACGGGCGGCCACGTCAACCACAGCTAT
>JBARKD010000566.1:0-13052 GCA_049800615.1 Acidobacteriaceae bacterium
TGCCGACGCCTCGATTATGCGCTCGAAAGTCTGCCGCGCAATGGTGGGATCGTGATAGGCGGCATCCGGAAGCCCGACGCGGCCGACAACGAGGTTTGCGGTGTCGAATCCTGGATTCAGTTTTAACACGAGCAACGCGCTACGGATCAGCAATCCGGCGCCTGTCATCAACGTCAGCGCCAATGCAATTTCGCCGACCACAAGGATGCTCTGAACCCGATCGCGGCCGCCGGAGGATGTAGCGGCGCCTTCTTTGAAGGCTTCGGTCAGTCGCGGCGAGGCGGAACGCAGCGCGGGCGCAAGGCCGGACAGGAAGCTGGAAAGCAGCGCCACAACGCAGGCAAACGCGAGTGCGATCCCATCCACACTCGACTGGTCCAGTCGCGGAACCGCGGATGGCCCCTTCGCGACGATCCACGCTACCGCCCCGTACGCCAACAGAACGCCGACACCACCGCTGACTATCCCCAGAACCACATTCTCTGTAAGCAGTTGAGAAACGATTCGTGTTGGCGAGGCTCCAAGCGCCGCGCGCACGGCTATCTCCTTCTTTCTTGTTTGTGCGCGGGCGAGTTGCAGGTTCGCGATGTTGGCGCAGGCAATCAGGAGCAAGAAGCCAACCGAGGCGAGCAACATCCGCAAGGTCAGTTGCCGGTCGCCAAGCAATGAGGTCGACAGCGGAGTCAGGCGAAAGCCGCGGTCTTTGTCGTCAATCGGATATTGCTGCTGCAGCCGCTGCGCGATTACATTAAGTTCCGACTGCGCCGTGTCCAGCGTGACGCCGGGCTTGAGCCGGCCGATCACACTGAGGTAATGATCGTCATGATCGGCCAGTTGCTGTGGAGTGTACGCTGCCGGAACCCACAGATCGCTCTTCTCCAACAGGGGATCGAACGTCTTCGGCATGACCCCAATCACGGTGTAGAGGAGTCCGTTAATGCGTAAGGCTTGCCCAATCATCACGGGATCCGCGTGAAACCGTGCGCGCCATAGCCGCTCGCTGATCACGACCACCTGCGAGTGTCCAGGCTTATCCTCATCAGTCCTGAAGACGCGCCCGGCTAACGGCTGAATGCCGAACGTGGCAAAATAGTTCGCGGTGGCGATTTCTCCTTCCACGCGCTCGGGAGTTTCCCGTGTTGCCAGGTTGAAACTCGCGTTATCTGACGAGCAAAGACTTGCGAAAGAGTTGCTTTGCTGCTGCACATCGGCGAAGTTTCCGACTGAGAGACCAGGCAAGATGTCCCGCCATTGTTCCTGCAGGTAAATGACGCGAGAAGGTTCCTGCATCGCGAGCGGCCTTAACAGGACCGCGCGAATTACCGAAAACATTGCCGTATTGGCGCCGATTCCGAGCGCCAGCGTTATCACGGCGGCCGCCGTGAACCCCGGCTTTTTGCCCAGTTGTCGTAGTGCGTATCGAATGTCTTGGAGCAGGCTGGTCATCTCAGTTTCATCCTTCTACCTTAGACGAAAAGCTTAGGCCACTTTCCTGCAGCGGAGTTTCTTATAACTTACCTGCATGGGCCGACTGTAGCCAAGATTGGACTCTGTTTACGAGCAAGACTCTTACCAACCTACTCCAAAGATAACCCGTTGGTTGCAAAGGACAAACCAAACGCCGCTTTGGAACCAAGGCGGATCATTCTGTCCGACTACGGACGTTGATGTCCGGAAGCGAACAAAACGATCCACTCTGCTGGATTTATGAGCCACCTTGGCGGGACGAGTGGTCGGCGAACCTTCCCTTAAAAAGACTATTTGGGAAGAGTTGTCCGTTGCTCCCAATCTGCTAATCTCTCCGGTGTATGCGCAAAAGAACACGCCTCGTTCTGCGCTTTCTTTCGCCTTTTGCTTGCTGCTTCTTTTTTAGTGCGACGTTCCTAGGACAAACTGCAACTGATGGGAATTGGCCCTATTACGGGGGCGACTCCGGCGGGATGCGCTATTCCGGGCTTACGCAAATCAATCGGGGAAACGTGTCGAGGCTCAAGGTTTCCTGGACATTCCATACTGGAGACGTCTCAGACGGCAAACATGGCAAGCAGCGGAGCGGATTTGAGACCACACCGATCCTGGTTGATGACACTCTGTTTCTGACCACCGGCTTTAATCGCGTTATTGCACTTGATCCTGAGACGGGAACTCTTCGGTGGGCCTACGATCCCAAGATTGACCCGACCTGGGATTATGGCGACGCTCTCGTGAATCGTGGTGTTGCGACCTGGCTCGATCCGATGGCCGCTGCAGGGACCGGAAGGCCATGCCGCCGCCGGATTTACGAAGCCACACTTGATGCGCGCCTTATCGCGCTGGATGCTCCCACTGGCATTCCTTGTGCTGACTTCGGCGAAAATGGCCAGGTGTCTCTCCGCAATGTGGCGCGTTATGTCGCTGGCAGGTATCACATGACCTCGCCACCTGCGGTAATCGATGATCTCGTAATCGTTGGTTCGGCGATCAATGACAACAATCGAGTTGACATGGCCATTGGGGTAGTCAGAGCTTTCGACGCGCGGACTGGAGCTTTGCGGTGGAGCTGGGACCCAATCCGGCAGAACGATGAGTCTCCGGGCGCAAGCAACGGTGCAGGAAAGACGTGGCAAAGTGGTGCAGGCAACGCCTGGAGCATCATGGCTGTGGATACCGGACGCGATCTTGTATTCATCCCCACGGGCAGCGCAAGTCCCGATTACTATGGTGGGCTACGTCCCGGCGACAACAAGTGGGCGGATTCAGTTGTAGCGCTCCGTGGGAAAACGGGAGAGTTCGTGTGGGGATTCCAACTCGTACACCACGATCTCTGGGATTACGACACCGCTTCTCCACCGTTATTGGCAACTCTGCGGCGGGACGGGACGGAGGTCCAGGTTGTTGTACAGGGGAACAAGACGGGTTTTCTGTATGTGCTGAATCGCGATACTGGCGTGCCGGTTTTCCCCGTACAGGAACGGCCTGTGCCGCAAAGTGACATCCCCGGCGAAATAACGTCTCCGACGCAGCCATTTCCAGTTGCGCCTCCGCCCCTGACTCCACAGACGATCTCTGCCGACGCGGCCTGGGGCGCTATCCCAGTAGATCGTGAGACCTGCCGAAATTGGATTCGAGGGTTTCGGAATGAAGGCATTTTTACGCCACCTAGCCTCCAGGGCACGTTGGTAATTCCCGGAAACATCGGGGGCATGACTTGGAGCGGTTACGCATTTGATCCTCAGCATAACTTGCTGGTGGTGCCGACGAATAGTATTCCTACCGTGGCGAAGCTGATTCCACGCGAGAAATTAGAAGAGGCTGTGCGCAGTGGCGAAGATGGAGACTATGCACGCCAAACCGGGGCTGCCTATGGAATGTACCGCCGTTTTGTCCAAGCCTCGTCAGATCTACCGTGCAGCCCTCCACCATGGGGTATGCTCAGCGCCGTGGACATGAAAGAAGGCACAATCAAGTGGCAGGTTCCGCTTGGGTCAATGCAGTATTTCGGGGGCGGGCACGAGCCCATTCCACCGGGATCGATTGGATTCGGTGGTCCGATCGTGACCGCCAGTGGCCTGGCATTTATTGCTGGCACGTTTGATCCGTATATTCTTGCCTTTGACGTCGAGACCGGAAAAGAGTTGTGGAAGGCGCAGCTTCCAGCGAGCGGCAACGCCACTCCAATGACCTACAGTCTGAAAGGCAGACAATACGTGGTTATCGCTGCAGGCGGACATCCTAAGATCACGGAAGAGGCCCTGAGTGACGCGCTTGTGGCCTTTAGTCTGCCATAAGGGCACAGGCGGCTTCTCGACCTGGACGCACCGGACAACGACTGCTCTGCCTTCACGCGTACGATCGTTTTGGGCGGACGGTCGGCAAACCGGAAGGAATCTCGACCGGGCACTACGCTCGGCCCACGCTACAACCGAACGATCAAGGTGAGGACGAGGCAGGGAAATAGGAAGCTTAGGAACGAAACTAAGACTGAGATGGCGCAAGCGCTGCAGGTCGGAGACTCGAATCTATGTCGCGACATCGCTTTTCCGCAGACTGCCAGGCGAGAGCATGGTCATTGCGGAATTTGGATCTTCCGTTTGCGTTCGAGGGAAATCTGGAACCGTCTCGATGCGGTTTCGCCCGTTGCGCTTGGCTCGATAGAGAGCGGCGTCGGCCGTCGACAGCAGTTCTTCTATCTTTGTCGGACCGTGTGCACAGGCGACTCCCATGCTGACGGTAATTCGAATTCCTAACGCATCCGGATTAGGTTCGCTTAGCACGAGTCTAATTTGCTCCGCTCTTTCCCCGCCTCTAAGGGAAGAACATCCGGGAAGCACGATCAGGAACTCCTCTCCCCCGTACCGTCCTACGGAATCGTAGCTTCTAACAGAGGACTGCATTTTTTGTGCGACCCGCCTCAGCACGGCGTCTCCCGCAGAGTGTCCTTGCGTGTCATTAATCTTCTTAAAGTGATCGAGGTCGGCAAGAACAATGCTGACTGACGTTCGTTCGCGCCGGGCGCGGGTTAACTCATTCTGCAGAATCTCCATAATGGCGCCCCGGTTGAAGAGCCCGGTCAGTGGATCATGAGTAGCCTGGAACTGCAGGGTACGGTTTGCAGAAACGAGTTGTTCCTGCAGATCCAGGATGCGCTTACCCGCGATCAATCGGGCTCTGAGTTCTTGCGCATCAAAAGGTTTTGCCAGATATTCGTCAGCACCGGCTTCCATCGCTTCAACAAGATCCTGCTTGCGATCTTTTGCTGTCAGCAAAACTATGTAAATATATTTTTGGCGGGCATCTTTTCTCAGTTCGCGGCAGACTTGCAGCCCATCCATACCCGGCATCATCCAGTCGAGAATCGCCAGGTCTGGACGATTCTCGCCGCGCAGCGCGGATAGAGCTTCTTGACCATCTGTGGCCACGATGACATCGTGACCCCATCCTGTCAGCAGAAGTTCCAGTAACCGGCGCTGGACCGTTTCATCTTCAGCGATCAGAATTCTCATTCGAGCGAAGTCCTTGTGCCAATTTTGCTAATTGCCTCAAGAGCCGATTGCAGACGATCGATTTCAGTCTCCAGGGTTTTGTAAGCCCGTTTCGCTCCGCTGATCTGATATTCGCGTCCCATTATTTCCAATCTGAGCGCCGCGTGAAAGGCTGGTCTCGCAGCGAAAGTCCCAACCGCCCCCTTAATCGCATGTGCCGTCATCTCGAGCGCGCGTGAATCCTCTTGCGCAATAGCCTCCCGTATCCTCTTCAATGATTGTGGGCAATCCTGCCGGAACACTTCGACCAGCTCTTGCAGAAGTTGGTCGTCATTGTCGACCCTATCGCGTAAAGCCAGCTCGTCCACCACGGCCTCGGGTCCGGTGGTGCCGCTCGTATCCGTGCTTTCCGCCGGCTCGGGCAATAAACGCTCGATCACGGCGAACAGTTCGTTCGCCTGAATGGGTTTTGCGATATAGCCGTCCATGCCAGCAGCAAGACATCGTTCCCGGTCACCTTTCATGGCATGGGCCGTTACAGCGATGATTGGCACATGTTTGCCGGATGATTTCTCTTTCCGGCGGATTGCCGCAGTTGCTTCGAAACCGTCCATCTCAGGCATCTGAACATCCATCAGGATGACGTCGAAAGCCTGCTTCTCGAGTGCGCTGAGCACTCCTCTGCCGCTCGTCGTTGTTTCCACGATGCAATACCGCTTTTCCAATATCCGGCGTGCCAGCTTTTGGTTCACCGTGTTGTCGTCGGCCAGCAGCACTCGCAACTTAGTGCGGCCTTCGTGTCGGGTACCCTGCCCGCTGGAACTTTGAAAAGTCTCGTCTACGGGAGGCCCATCGATGGCGGTGACAATCGCATTGAACAAAGCGGATTGCTGTACAGGCTTCGTCAGATATGCCGCAACCCCCAGTTCCTTGCAACGTTGGACGTCCTCGTGTTTACCCGACGAACTCAACATCATGATGGTCGCCCCCGCAAACAGCGGATTGCGCCTGATTCTCTCCACAACCGCGAAGCCATCCATTTCAGGCATATTCCGGTCAACTATGACCAGGGAATAAGGATTTCGCGTGCTCTGCGCTTGTTCCAACGTAGCTAATGCCTGAAGACCGCTTTCGTTTGCCACAGGCTTCATGTGCCAGTGAACCAGCATGTCGTGCAGAATTCGGCGGTTGGTGGCGTTATCGTCGACCACGAGCACTGGCAAGTCCCTGAGCTCGAGAAGGCTCCGGCTTGCCGGGCTGACGGCCGCACCCTTCGGAAGGCTGAAATTTGCGAGGAAGTGAAATTTGCTGCCTTGTCCCAAATCACTATCGACCCAAAGGCGCCCACCCATCATCCCCACCAGTTGCGACGAGATAGCCAGACCCAGTCCGCTTCCCCCGTAGATTCGTGTTGTGGAACTGTCCGCCTGCCGGAAGGCTTCAAAGATCGCGTTCTGCTTGTCCTTGGCAATGCCAATACCAGAATCCGTGACCGTAAAATGAAGAACGACCTGATCGTCCTTGCGGGATTCTGTTCTGATGCCCAAGACGACTTCGCCTTGCTGAGTAAATTTGATGGCATTGCCCACGAGGTTGAGCACGATCTGGCGTAAGCGTCCTGCATCGCCGATCAATTCGTCGGGGGTATCGATCGAAATATGACAAGCCAGTTCAAGACCCTTTTGCTCGGCTCGGAGAGCGAGGGCATCCACCGCGTCTCCCAGGCTGCTGCGCAACGAAAAGTTGACGGGATCGAGCTGCAGTTTCCTCGCCTCGATCCGGGAAAAATCCAGGATGTCATTGATCACGGTCAGCAGACAGTCAGCCGAGGTCTTCGCGCTCTGCAGGTAGTCGCGCTGCTCCGCGGTGAGATTCGTGTCCAGCGAGAGTTCCACCATGCCGATAACACCATTGAGTGGAGTCCGGATCTCGTGGCTCATGTTCGCCAGAAACTCACTTTTCGCCCGATTCGCTTCGTCCGCGATCTCCCGGGCCTTTCGTGCTTGCGCCTCGAGACGGGTTCGTTCCGTGATTTCGCTTTTGAGCAACTCATTGGCCTTCGCGAGCTCGCGGGTTCTTTCAAGGACTCTTACTTCCAAGCCTTCTCGCGCCTGACCGGCAGCTTGCAGTGCGCCTTCAAGCCTCGTTTTAGATTCGAGGGTGAAGATGGATAAGACTCCATGGACAAGGAAAGCCGCACACACCGCGCAGGCTGCGCGGAAAACCTGAACCGGAAGTCCAACGGCATGGAGGAATGTCGCGTAATTAAGAAGGGAGGCTGGGAAAATAGAAGCTGGCGGCACTACGCAGCCTGCCAGGAAAGAATACGCGGCAAAGCAGGCAGACATTCCTAACATGCTTCTACGAATCTTGGCGGCTGAGCGGCTGTGGCTCAGGGAAACCGTGCTATGTCTTGCGAACCCGACCGCTGCAAGCACCGAAGCTGGAAGGGCCAACAAGTATCGCGCAGCCACGTTGCTGTTGAGAAGCCAGTTCTTGCTTAGCCCGGTTGAGAGTCCGTAAATCGTTACCGAGAGAATGAAGGCCAGAGAACCGGTCCGTGACACAATTCGAAGCCAGTCACGGCCAGGTATCTGCGCCTTCGCGGCCTTTGCGCCAAAATCAAGCAGAAACACAAATGAAGCTAGACTGAGATACAGGCCGGTGATCTCGATAATCCTGGCGGCTGCGGGGGTCCAATAAACGTCTCCCAATGCCGAGAACATATCGGCCCATTCGCTCATTCCGTGGAGGAATCCAAATCCCGCCAGTAACCACAAGTAGTCCCGCAACTCAAAAGTGCTGTCCTCGGCGTGCTGCATACTCGCCGCCAGCCCGAACGAGAAGAATGCCAACCCGTAGACGAAGAATACAGGTAGCAAATGTTCGCTCACGATTGAGATGAAGCTCATAGGTGCGATATTGAGGGCCAGCCTATCTCTTCGGCAACGCTGGACCTGATAGTAGTTACTGTTTGCTGACCCATTACTCTAGACATCTAATTAATGAGGAAACTTCGCCAACCATGCGCCGTTCTTCAAGGTGCTCCAGGCAAGCCATCGTCATCCGGAATTAGCGATTGAAGTTATTGATCGTGTATGAAAGTTAAAGAACCCTTCCCCGATTTCAGAACCGATACACGATCCCCGCGTCCACAAAGTTGTCGATTCCCTTCTGCGACTCCTGGTAACGAGTGAGCTGCGCATTGGTCGGTTCGGTTATGGTTTCATGGAAGCGATAGACGGCGATGCGGTCTTGGAAAAACCAGTGGCGGTTTTCGCGCGGTGTGGGAATTGTGATTGTAGTCTCGGGTCCGTGGCTGCCGTTCTGCCAGTCGTTGCCCGTCATCACCCAATCGAGGCCAATGCGCATCGAAAAGTCGCGACGGCACTCGGAACACGAGCGCTTTACTAAATCATAGCCCCCGCCAATCTGCGGACGGTTGTTGCCTTTAGTGTAGTTCGAAGTGGAAAGCTGGCTCCAACGATAGCCCCCACCAAGAAACCAGTGGCCGGCGCCGAGGAATGAAAGCCACGACGGAAACGACGCTGGGCGGAAGTAGATGCCTCCATCGAGGTAGCGATCGTGGCCGTTGGGGTTGGGCTGGTCGTTGTCGTCCACTTTGCGGCCGTTATCGTAGGCGGCCAGGGCCTTCATTACCCAGCGGCGGCTCTCCACGTTGAGCCCGCCCTCGGCGCGATAGGCGAACATGGCATAACCTCCGCCACCTAAGAACGAAGGGCCTAAATAGAAGTAGGGATGCGGGGTGAGGCGAGTCAACAGAGGTTCACCCTCGGATTCAGGATTCAATTTGGGATCGGTCACCAACTCCTGCGCGGGCAAGTTGTGGACCTCCCAATCGGTCATGCTCGAGGAGAACTCATCCTTGCTGGAAATGCTTCCCCGGCTCGTAGATATTGGGACCTGATAGCCGCTGCCGGCGGGGACATTGCCAGATGTAGCGACGACAATCCCAGCTGTGTCGCCACCAATAGCGCGAAGAGCGTCGGTCTGACGGGGACTCTCTTCGAACGTCGGCGACAGTTTGTTATAGCTCTCAACATTATCTGTTACCAGGAGCGGGTTGGCCTGCTGTTGCGTCTGTGCTGCAGAGGGCAATGTACTCACCGCGAGCGTGGCAACGAGCGTTTGCGCCAGAGCCTTTAATCGCATTTGGATGTACCTTTCGTTGATCGCTCGAACGCGTCATGGCGCGCCGATTAATTTGCTGTGGCCATCAGCCTTCGAACTTCGAAGAATGACTCATCAGCTCTCACTTAGATAAGCAAGGCTCGTGCCGAACCCTAGAGTCTTTCGGAGTAGTCACAACTAGTGTGAGGTGAGTTAGTTACAGGGATTTCTGAATGATTGCAAAATAGTAACCTGGAGGGCTCTCTGTGCGTGTTTCAAAACTATTGTCTTGTACCTGTACACTTTAAAGCTACTTGAAATCACGCATACGTCGATGACCTGGAGCAGCCGTCGTCAGTATGGCAAACAATACGACCGCGGTGCCGGCGTCAATCGAACTGGAGTCGGATGGTCCTTTCTGTACTGTTGTGGATGGCCGTACAGGCGAACCGAAGTGTGTTAGCAAAGGACCAAAGATGTGAGGTCCGTTTGCGCGTCTTAGGACTTGAAAACGCAAAGGATCACTCACTGCTGATCAGGTCGCAAACTTGGGGCTCGCTTTATCCTAGATGAGCTGCGGCAGTTGTTGAGGTGAGACGGGTATTTGTAGCATGGTTGCTGATCAACAATTCCTCCATCGCATGCGCGTCGGCCGGTTTGGAGAATAAGTAGCCTTGAGCCAGTTCGCATCCAATGTGCTTCAACATTTCTGCCTGTAGTTGGGTTTCGACGCCCTCTGCAACCACTTTCAAACCAAGACTATGGGCCAGCATAACGATGATGCGTACGATTTCGTGGGTCTCCAGGTCGCTGTCCATGCGGGAGATGAAAGCTCGGTCGATCTTCAGTGTGTCCACAGGGAACCTCTGCAGGCGGCTGAGGGAAGAATAACCGGTACCGAAGTCGTCAATGCTAAGACGAGCCCCGAGGGCTTTCAACTCGGCGAGCATCACCGCCGAGTGGCCGACATCGCTCATAGCGATGGTCTCGGTTATTTCCAGGTCGAGACAGCGAGGATCCATTCCAGTCTGCCTAAGGATCTGCCCTATCTCGGAAGCAAGGTCAGGCTGAGCAAACTGCTTGGGGGTGATGTTTACGGCGACGGTGAGTGGCGGGTCGGAAGGAAAGAGTTCATGCCACGCACGGAGTTGATGGCAAGCTTCCTTAAGCAGTTGGCGATTAATGGGCAATATGATACCAATCTCATCGGCCACGGCAATAAACTCACTCGGCATTACAATGCCTTCGGGGCGCTGCCAGCGGCTGAGCGTTTCGAACCCGACGATCTGATTGTTGCGCAACGACACGATTGGCTGATAGTAGACTCGGAACTCACCCAATTCCATAGCGTTGCGCAGGTCGGCCTCAAGCTGCAAGCGTTTAAGCGCGCTGACATGCATGCCGCTGTCGAACACCTCGCATTGGGCTTTGCCTGAGTGCTTCGCGCGATACATGGCGATCTCGGCATCGCGGAGCATATCCTGGGGCTCTGCGCTCGCGTTATTGCTGAGAGCAATACCGACGCTGGCCATAGTGAAAATCTCGTGACCATCTAAATTGAAGGGAACTGCCAACCTCGTCTGAAGGCGTTCGGCTACCCGGACAGCGTCGCTGGGATCGTGGAGTTCCTCGATCAGAACAGCGAACTCGTCACCACCCGGACGAGCCAAGGTGCTGTCTTGCACGATAGGTTTTCCCATGCTCCTGTCCAATCGAGGGGATGAAATAGTGTCGGCCTCGCGAAGGCAGGCAGTTAACCGCTGGGCGATTTGAATGAGCAGGGCATCCCCGGTTGCATGTCCCAGGCTATCGTTCACCACTTTGAACTCGTCGATATCGATGAACAGGACCGCGAACGTGAAATCGGCATGGCGTCGCGAGATAGCCATTGCCCGCTCCAGGCGATCAAGAAAAAGAGCCCGGTTCGGCAGATTGGTCAAGGTGTCATGGAATGCATTATGCGCCAGTGCCTCTTCGGCTCGCTTGCGCTCGGTGATGTCACGGTTGACGATGACCAGGCCTTCGTAGTCGCCGTCTGCTCCGCTAATGGCACTGGCAGTAGACTCAAGAACACGCCACGAGCCATCCTTGTGGCGGATACGGTATTCAAGCCGCTCTCCCCGGCCAGTCAGGCGGGCTTTTTGGGCGGCCTCGAACACGCGAGTGCGGTCGTCGGGATGGATCTGTTCGGCGGGGGACGTTGCGTTTAACTCGTCCTGGCGATAACCAAGAATCTTCTGATAGGCGGGGCTATTGTAAAGGCGATGTCCATCTCCATCGACTACGGCGATCATGTCCGCTGCGTTTTCGGTGATAAGTTGAAAGAGTCGATCACGCTCGGCTAGTTGGCGGCGGATCCGTTGGAGCTGCAGGTGTTGATAGACGGTGTAAATATCAAACAACAAGACCAGCGCAGCCAGTCCACGAACCCACTCCTTTAGATTCAGAAAGTATTCTTTGCTATTGGGTATATGGAACCCAGGGAAGGTTAAAGAAAGGATACCCAAGGTCAGAACAAGGGTGACAGCGACGGCGAAGCCCCAAAGCCACCACTCCCGGCCCTCGACTTGACTTATCCGAATTAGGGCGGGTTCAGTTAGACTTGCGGCTGGACGCTTTTCATTCAAGTGGCACGGCCTAGTCGTCTTTGAACAAAGTCGAGATAAGAAAAAAGCGGGGGAAATTTACCAAACTTAAGCCCGGCTGATCGTTTCGCACCGGTCTTGCTGTACCCCCGCACCGAGCCTCGGGGTGTGCTTGTCAATCCGAATCCGGGCAGCACACCTCGGCGGGAACATTTGTGACTCTTCACGCCAAATCAAAGCCGTATATCTTTCACTGCTGTTCAACTGTCGTGATCCACGACTGCAGAGCTTGGTATATGTCGAGTTGTCCATTTCCCATATCGCTCGAAATCCAATTCGCATGGGCGATAGCTGCCGCGGCGTTCTGTTGATTTACATTTGACGAAACATTCACTAACAATGCGGCTGTGCCTGACACAAATGGAGCGCTGAAGGAGGTCCCCCATCCCGCCGAATAAGTTCCGTAAGGATATGTCGAGACAATCCCTTCTCCAGGCGCAGCGACCCAGACATCCGGTCCATAATTGGAGAAGTTGGAGCGTGTGCCGTAATCGCTGGTAGAGGCGACTCCCATCACATTCTTGAGGCCTGCCGGATATACCACCACATCGTCGCCGTCGTTTCCGGCCGAAGCGACGCAGATCAGTCCCTTACTATTCGCATAGTTGATTGCCCGCGCCATCTCGTTGGAGGATGGGCTAAAGCTGAAGCTCATGCTTATCACTTTGCCCCCGTTGTTGACAGCATAGTAGGTGGCACGGATGATGTTCGACACATAGCCAGAGCCATCGGCAGCAAACGCCTTTAGCGGCATAATCTTCGCCGTAGGTGCCACCAAGTGAACAATGCCGGCGGTCATGGTGCCATGTCCAAAATCAGAATCCCCACCCCCATCCAGCAGAGCAGCCGAAGACTCGTTGACCAACGCAATCGTGGACGAATTCACGTAAGTCGGCTCCGGGGATCCTCCGTCCAGTAACGCGGCCGACGATTCGTTCACGTCACCCATTTCACTCCCGCTGGGAGTGTTGTCAATAAAATTGTAGCCTGGCACTAAGACTGGAACTAATGCCGGGTGCTGAGTATCAACCCCCGTGTCGATCATCGCCACTATCCCGGCGCCTGCGACGTGGAACGTGCTCTGTGTCTGCAGCACGCGGACAGTCACGGCGGCGGGCTGATTTACGTAGCCATTCCAAACAGGAGCGCCGTAATAAGTGAGCGGTGTGTTGTCAAGCAACGATTCTGGAATCGGTCCTGCTGTGGCGCCGATCAATTGCAACTGCTGGTCGACCTCCGCGCCGGCGATGCCTACTTGTTTTGTTAAAATCGTCAGGAAGGAGCCCAAGTCCACCGGGCCAGCGACCCTAATTAG
>JBARKD010000567.1:0-23690 GCA_049800615.1 Acidobacteriaceae bacterium
CAAATTTCGGAGAGGCCGCGCATGAGACCCGCCCTCGAAGCGGGGCTCAGGGTCCAACCAGAAGCCCCAGACCCATATACGAACCCATATATGAGACAAGTTCTACGCCGGCGGGAAGAATGAGCGACCCGATTACCTGTTGAACGCTCAAAGACAAGCCAACTGTATGCTTGGGCGGCGCTTGATTTCAGTTAGGGCAACTCTCAAACCTGGTCCGCCCGATGTCTCATCAACGATCGGCGAGCAACATCTCAAGGTCCCGAGCCGCACGAACCATTTCGTGACCGAGCCCGGCCAAGCGAGCACTTGGAATCTGCCTTAATGAACCGCGGACAGAAATCGCGGCGACGACGACGCCCAGAGGATCAAAAATTGGCGCCGCAACTGCCCGGACTCCCTGGAAGTACTCCTCGTCGTTGACATAATATCCGCATGCCTTCACCTCGGCGAGGTGGGCTTTCAAAGCAGAGAGCGACAAGATGGTCTTCGAAGTAAACGGTGCAAACTCACGACCGCCGAAGATCTCGCCTAGCTCTTCATCCGACAAAACAGAGATGAGCGCCTTTCCCTGTGCGGTGCAATGCAGGTCGATGTGACGGCCAACCCAGGTTCCTCCTCCGCCAACTTGAGCAGCTGCGCCGATCGCGATGACGACCGACTCTGCTCCCCTGCGAGCGGTGAGCGCCGTTGTGAGGTCGAGTCTGGCAGCAAGTTGCCTGAGGTACGGTTTTGCCGATCTGCCAAATTCGTGCTCAGCCGTGCTCGCGACGGCGAGCCTGGCAAAGCGCAAGCCCAACGTGTGGCGTCCATCGGCGGTACGCTGCAGGTATCCACGCGTTTCCAATGTATGGATGAGGTAGTGGGCTGTGCTTTTCGGCAGGTTCAGCTTTCTGCTCAGCTCGGAAAGGGTGAGGCCGCTCCGCGAACTTGCCAAAAGCTCAAATAGGTTCATCGCCCGGTCTACGGCCGGTTGTCTCGAGTGTTGTATCCCTGGTTCTGCTAAGGCTCCCGATACTCCCATATCCCTAATCGTTGCTGTACTCATGACGGCGTAACACTAACACCTGGAAATGAGGCCGTCAATTCAAATAAGGCCTTAGAATCCCTACTGAAATACCTGTGTAGTCAATCATTTAGCGGTTTGTCCAGGCACAGCAACAGCCCGTGCAGGCAGAAAAAGAGGCACCGCCCAAGGTTGGGTCGTCTGCCCAGATCCGCGGCAGGCAAAACAGCTCGGGCAACAACTGGATCCGGCTCATGAAAACTACACTTTTTACGACCTGGTCTTGACGGCTGCGGCGTCCTGCGGCCATGCAAGGCTCCCGTCACAGTACTCGGGTTTTAGCAGGGTTCGCCCGGGCTCACTGCCTGCATAAACCCAAACCATAGCCATCGGCGCGGTCGATTTGTTCAGAAAGCGATGAGGCCTCCCCTCGGGTACAAACGCAGTATCGTATCCGCTGACAGGGTATTGGCTGCCTTGTACCAGACACAGTGCCTCACCTTCAACAATAGTGATGGACTCATCATACTCGTGGACATGGCAAGGCAGTGACCTGCCCGGTTGAAACCTTCCGTATCCACCGCAGATCCCGACCGATCCAAGCCTGCCCGCGAAGAGATCGCGAAATTCGGCGCCCGGAGACAACTCATACACTTCGGCTTCAGCGAAGCGAACTATTGATTCAGGTTCGTCTTTTCCAGGATTCGCCAACCCGCGTTGCCGGACATAAAAATCCTGCCTGACTTCTTCATACGATGGGATCGGGGATGCGCATGCCGATAGCAGTACCATCGGGGACTCGTGCGAACCATTTGTCACTTCGTGAGCCACGCCCATGGGCAGACAAATGCAATCGAACTGTTGGAGGCGATAGCAGCGTCCTTCTACCTTCACCTCTGCCACACCACCCAGGATCGTGAGCGTCTCACAGAAAGAATGCTTATGGTAGGCAAGCAAAGACCCGGGCTGGAAGGTCGCCATCCCCGTGCTGAAGCCTCTGGCGTTACAGGCGGCGCTAACGAATTCACGAAACGAAACCCCTGGGACGGCCACGATTTCGCCTCCAGCGCCAGAAGATATGGACTCTCTGCGAAGATCGGCTTTTGAGTTCATGGGTGATCGCTTCTCCTTTAGATCGTTTGTTCGACAGGAACGCAGGTTTTTCCCACCTGACTCACTGCAACACTGAAACCATCAGCTCGGGCGAGCGCCTTCCCGGGAGACGGTATAGTTTTTCCCCTGGTAATGCAAATTCTTTAACCTGGCGCCGGCATCGAAATCAGACAAGCGCGACGTCACTTTTATATTGTCGTAAAGCGTTAGATCGGCGCCGAAGATCGAGTCGATGACCAAGTCGACAAAGCTGCCCCCTGAGACGCAAGACCAGTCGTTGTAATAGGGTGGATCGTCCGGAGACTTGAAGGCGCCGCCCTTTTCCCTGGGAAAGATCGTTTCAATAATATGTGCCTGGCCAAACGGACCCTGGTTGCCGGCCCTGGCCAGCTGCTTGATCCAGCCGCTTACATCCTTCATCGAATCGATCTTGTATAGCCCCTTGGCGGTCATCGGTGGCCAGGCCGTGTATGCGCCAATTGAGCTATGGTCAGGCCGAATGTTCCAGGTTGCGTCCACGTCACTCGATGACAGCGACTGCATCCAGGCGGAGCTGTGCAGCTCAGACCAGAAGAAGCGGCTCATCTCCTGCTTTTGCTGCTCACCCAGATCTTCGAACATGTTGTCCAGAACAGCGAGCAGATCGTAGCAGTGGCGGACCTCGTTGGAACTTCCATCGGGCTGGCGTGCCCGCCAATAACCCTTGCCCGTTACGTAGAGCAGATGGTTGATCTGCTTGGCTAAGCCCGACGCGTCCAGGCGGAGTTGTTGGGCGCGCGTCGAGTCCCCGGCCCGATCAAGCAACCCAGCGACAAAGCGCATGCTGGAGACGTTGCCGGCGTTCATGCCCGCGACCTGGTGGATGTAGGTGCTGACGACCTCGAGATTGTTATCCATTTGGCCATAATCGGCGAGCCCACTTCCCTGTTTGTCCAGGGTCTTCCAATAGAGGGCGTGGGCAGTTAGATGTTGCAGGCAACTCTTGTCGCCAACCGATTTCTTTAGCCACGGAAAATCCCCAGTGACACGCAGATAATTTTCAGCGCATCGAACGATTGCCATGTCATTTACCGCATACCATGGACCCACGGCGTGGCCGGTCACGTAGTCGGTTGCCAGGTGTGCATGCATATCCTGCAGAAACCAGACTTCTATGAGCGTGCGCAGGGCATCGGGATCGAGCAAGGCGAGACTGAGCGAGCTGAGCGAAGTATCCCAGGGAAAACTCAACGAGGGTAACGAGCGTCCCCCCAGAGTCAGGTAGGTGCTGCCGTATGCTGAATCCGGGGAACTTCGCCGCGCAAAGAGCAGGTTGGTAAAACCGGCGTGATAAAGCTTCCAAAGCGGCTCATCTTCCGTAAGCAGCTGAGGAAGGTGACCGGAAAATTCCGAGTTTCCCGGGGTGAAAGCACTGCGCAACAATTCGGCGACTACCTGCTGCCTTTCTTCCTGCAGGGCGGCAAAATTCGATTGCACATGATCATAGAGCGCCAAGGCCGCGCTCCTGTCTTCCGCGATGGCGTTGACGTAGTGGATCTCGCGGGACTTTCCAGGACCCAGGGTGAAGCCCAATGTCAACATCCGCGATCCTTCGACTCGATCGGTCTTGGGTAGCAGGCCCTGCACCGACACGGCGCGGCTGTGTAGCGCTTCAAAGATCAGGCAGCCTTGAGCTGGCATCGGTGTGATCCGGTTATCGATCTCCGCAGGTGAGCCTACAAACCATGCGTCCGTTTTTTTAATCACACCGGCCCGCAAATCAAAGCCCAGGCTGATGGCGCGACTGCCCTTTCCAGGGTTTCTCACCACAATGGATTGTGCTGCCACACGCTGCCTGGTAGGCATGAACGTGTGGGTTGTGAATTCCAGATCGTCCACCGTCGCTTCCCGGACGAACTGATGCGGATACCAGGTATAGGTAACCTGCGCCGCAGGCGGTGGGTAGCCCATCAGCATCCGGCCGTTGAGAAAGATCTCACAGGTCGCCAGGTAGCCCGGGCTGAATGTGGTCTCAGGAACACCGCAACATGCGTAGGGGGGAAATGACATGGCGGTTATGCCGGAAACAGACTTTGTCGCTTTTAGGTAGCCCCACTCATTGTTGATCGAAGGTGAATTGTAAAGGTCCCGAAAAAGATGAGTGATAGGGTCGCTGGCGAGTGAAGACAAGGTTGGGGGAGAGGGAAGCGTACTTTTGTTACTGGCCCCAAGCTTGGATTGTTGGAACATTTGCAATGCAGCGGTGGCCGCACCAGCCTTGAGAAACGATCGGCGATTGAAGGCGGCGAGAGCCCTCTGGGCCAAACCGCTTCGGTGGTTGATGGTCATGGAAGCTCCCGCTGCCGCTTGGGATGTAGCATAGTCGGCTCACCTATTGAGATTCAGGAGTTTTGCCGGCCAGTAACAACGGCCAACTCTTTAATCCGGCTCGGCAGATCAATGACTCCTTCGCCACGCACCACAATACAGTAATCGGCCTTTGCAGTGGCAACCACGGGGCACGGCTCAAAACGCTTAGAATTGCCTTCGCACATGGCGCCGTCGCTGAAGCTTGCGGTGCTATGATCACCCGATGTCAGGGCGTTTCGGATTGCGATGCGTAATCAGCTTGCTTACCGTGAGCGCGGTGGCGCAGCAGCCCGAATCGGGTTCGCTTGACAGTCTCTTGAAAGATGGCGCGTTGCTAAGCGGGCAGGCGGATTATGCACACGCCATTCCAATCCTCCTGCGCGCACAACAACTCGCACCGCGGAATTACCTGGCCAACCTCCTCCTCGGAGAAGATCTGCTACGCAACGGCCATCCATCGAATGCCGTGGCGCCGCTGCGGATAGCAGCAGCTGTGCGCGCTGACGACGAAACGGCTGAAGGGTATCTGGGAAAAGCCGAAGAGGCACAGGGAAACTTCGCGCTCTCCGCGGAGGCATTCCAGGCGGCGGTTGCGCGATCGCCCAATTCTGAAAATGCATTGGTGGGCTGGGCGGAATATTGCCTCGATCGCTTCCGGGCGGTGGGATTATGGATGCGCAGCTCACCGCGCGGCGTAGCCGCCTTGCTCAGGGTGCAGGCGCAAGGGACGCCAAGTGGCACGCTAGCACGCGAGCAGTTATTGCAACAAGCTGCAGCAGCGGACCCCGAGCAGGTTGGGATCTGGGGAGAGCTCGGGATGGCGCAAGCAGAAACTGGCAAGCAACCCGATGCGGAGAATAGTCTCGCCACCGCTCTGAAACGACAGCCCCACGCTTCCTCAACCTGGAAGCTGGAAGCCCTGAAGGCGGCAGCGCAGGGTCATTGGAGTGAAGCGGAGAGCCGTCTCCAGGCCCTGGGTGGCCGTTCGAATGCGGAGCTTCAGCGAGCACTCGCAGAGTGGCCGCGAGCGCTCATTCCCAAGGAAGATGTGCGTGGAGCCATTTGGCAATGTCTCCGCGAAGGCTCTACCGATTGCCCGAGCGAAAAAGATGCACTTGAAGGTCGAGCTACTTCCAACCCCGAAACACTCTTTACCGAAGAGCGGTGGGAACAATTGGCAGCAGTGCCTCCGCCCAAGACGGATCAAGGTTCGTTATGGTTCCATCGTGGAGTGGCCCTGGCGCAGATTGGAGATTGTCCACAAGCCATTCCCTCGCTTGAACGAGGCCTCAAAGAAGGTGCCGAGGCCGCCGGCTACTGGCTGATTGTGTGCTACGCCTCAGAGGCGGGACACGCCACTACACAATTAGCTGCGCAGAACAAAGAGGTAGCCGTCCATCGCATTCGCGGCGACATCTTGCTTTCGATGAAGGGGGACGCATCGGCAGCGAATGCCGAATATGGGGAAGCTCTGCGCCTTAAACCCGGAGACCCCGACCTGCTGGAGAAGAGCGCAGAGGCCTATCTGGCCTCCGGAGATTTGGACCACGCGCAACAAAGCGGACGTGCGGCTCTCACCGAAGATCCGAACCGAGAAACTACGCTGCAGCTATTGGTGCGGATAGCGATGAATCAACGAGATTATCAAGAAGCGCTCAGACTGCTTGATCGATTGCAGAAGATGGAGCCAGAGGATCCGTGGACACGGGTGCAGGTCGGGACCGCTTATGCACAGACGGATCATCCGCAAGATGCGGTGCACTCCCTCGAACCGGTCCTGGCCGCAGGCTATCCCGACGAGAAAGGCGCCCTCCATGCGTTGTTGGCCGGTCAGCTACGCAAGCTTGGCCGGGAACAAGAGGCAAAGAGCGCGGCAGAAGAGGCGATTCGCCTGGCGAATTCTTTTCAGGAGCACTCCCCAAAGAGCCAACCATGACGACCACCCGGCGCAGGTTTCTTGTTGGCATCTGTGCCCTTTCGTCGTGCGTCAGATTGCGGTGCAACAGCTAAACGATGTTGCGCCGAACCAACGGCTGAGCGTTGAAGAGCCGGCGTAACAGGTGCGCGATCGAGATCTTCTGAGCCGAGAGCAAGCCACGCAATTCAGCGCTACTGAGAGCCGTCTCCATCTAGCGCTTTCTTTACTTTTTGATCGCTTAACTCACCGAGGGAGTCCTGCGTCTGTGAGTTCATTTGCTTGAATAATGATTTTGCTTCGTCCGTCTTCCCCAGGGCAGCGTCAGCTCGGGCCAGGTTGTAAAGAGCACTGCGGGAGGTCGGATCGACCTTGTGCGCCAACTCGAGATCGTCCACGGCCTGCCTGGGTTTGCCGCTCTCCAGAAGCAGCTTGCCGCGCAAGGTCCTCGCTGATACTGACCTGCTGTTGAGCTCAATTGCCCGATCCAGCTCACTCATGGCATCTGCCGTTTTCGCCGGATCCACTTTCAGCATGCATTCCGCAAGAAGATAGTGCAGATCGGAATCGGCGATCCCGGCATGAATTGCGGCCCTGATTTCAGCAATGGCTTCTACAAATTTGCCCTGCTTGTAGTCCGACAGCGCTAAGAGAAATTGGGCATCGGGCTGGAGCGGTGAAAGCTGGACGGCCGCTACAAAATCCTTATGAGATGCGTCCATGTTCCCCAACAGAATATTGGCGGCTCCACGCACCACCAGGACCTCAGGATTTTGCGGAAAGGCCGCAACCGCCCGGTTCGCAACCTCAGTGGCGTCTTTAAAGTTTCCTGAGTCGGCCAACAGCGTGACCAGGTTCAAATAGGCAAACAGATCGTTCGGGTTCTGCTGCAGCCCCTCTTTCAAGATCGGATATGCGTCTTGATATTGGCCAAGCTTGGAATAAGCAACTCCGAGCAGGTTTGTTCCTCTCGCATCCAGCAGTCCCTGTGACCGCAATCCCTTCAAGGCGTCGACCGTACCGCGGTAGTTCTCCAGCTCAAATTCGCTTAGGGCGATCGCATATTGATGGGTTGCGCGGTCTGGCACGTCTGCGGGCGCCAGCTGAAAGTTTTTTAGCGCACTCCTGGAATCATGAGCTCTGCCGTAAAGCCACCCGAGATTGAATCTCTGTATCGGCGTCAGGTTTGGGCAGCTTTCGAGCGGGGTCAGCGCCCTGGCCGCCTCCTCGTATTGTTTCGACTTCAGCAGGTCATCTGCAGTCTTGAAAGCCTGCTCAGCATCACACGCGGGATGGTGCGGAGTCGTCTGCCCCAGCATGGCATTGGCCAAAAGGAGCCAGATCGCGACACACAGCGTCGTCCGAACATGCTTCGTAGATCTATTCATCTTCAGCCGCACTCGCCTTTGAGACGTTCATGCATGCAGTCACCTTGCCGGCGAACGTTTTGGCGGGCCGCCCGTCAGTTCCTGATGGGACACGATCCCCTTGCCTTCGGCAATTGTAATCAGCTGATCGGCAGCCACGGCCTTGAAATGCTCCAGTGCCCCATTCGGCCAGTAGATTTCGATATCCGCAACCTTGTTTGCGCCGAGACCAAAATGAAGCCGAAGATCACTCGCGGAATAATAGCTTGACTGGCTCATTACAGATTGCGCCTGCACCTTCCCCCCGTAGTGCATCAGCACGCGCGCCCCGATGGCGCTGCGATTCGACTTGGTGCCCAGGAGCTTCAGCTTAAGCCAGTGGTTTTGTCCACGAAGGTCGTTGCGCAACAGGGATGGTGGTTCATTCAGGTTCACGATCAGTATGTCGAGGTCGCCATCATTGTCGAAATCTCCAAAGGCGCAACCGCGACTGGAATGAGCGGCCATGACGCCCGGTCCAGCGGCTTCTCTTAGCTCTTCAAAGGTCCCATCGCCCAGGTTCCTGAACAGAATGCGGGGACTCTTATCGGGATACTGAGGCAGATGTTTCTCAACTTCGGGATAGACGCTTCCAGTGACGATGAAGATATCGGGATTTCCATCGTTATCCAAATCCACGATCCCCGCCCCCCAGCTGGTGAAGCTTGATTCGATACTGAGCCGGCTGCTTCTGGTTACATCCTGGAAACTGGCCTTGCCGTCATTCTGGTACAGAACAGAGGTGTCTTCAGAAAAACTCGTCTTGAGCAAATCCAGGTGGCCATCAAGATGAACGTCCCCGACGCCCACCCCCATCCCCGCCTGCTCCATACCGTCGTCGTTAAACGCTACACCGCGGAAGACCCCTTCTTCGCGGAAGGTTCCATCGTGGTTGTTCATGAAGAGCAGGCTCGGGGTGGAATCGCACGCAACGTATATATCCGGCCAGCCATCCTCATCAAAATCGGCTGCGACCACCGTCATCCCATAGTTTTGCCGCGGTCCGCCAATTCCTGCCTTCGCGGTCACGTTGGCAAATGTGCCATCACCGTTATTGTGGTAAAGCACATGCGAGCTTGGAAAACCAGGCGGAAGACCACGCGGCCCGCAATTGACCGGCAAACCTTTCCAGTTACAATTTGGGTTTTCGCCGGGCTTCGGTACGGTCTTGAGATCGAATTGGATGTAGTCGGAAATGAAAAGGTCGAGATGGCCATCCCGGTCATAGTCGACGAAAGAGCATCCGGCTCCCCATCCACCCTTGTCCTCCGGCAAGAGGAAGCCGGCTTTTTCCGTGACATCAGTGAACGTGCCATCACCATTGTTGCGATAGAGTTTGTTTTGTCCGAAATAGGTGCAGAAAAGATCTTCAAAGCCGTCATTGTCGTAGTCGCCTACACAGACGGAGTTTGCCCATCCAACATGATGTAAGCCGGCTTTCTCCGTGACATCGGTGAAGGTTCCATCACGGTTGTTCTTGTAGAGACGGTTCGTGGTGCCGGCCGGAGTGCCGTCGAGCCGCTGGCCGGTAAGCAGAAAAATATCCAGCCATCCGTCATTGTCGTAATCGATAAAGGCACAGCCGCAGCCGTCCGCCTCAAGGATGTAGTCTTTGTGGTCTACGCCACCGTAGATTGTGGGCGCCGTCAATCCTGCGCTTTTCGCCACGTCGATAAAATGAGCATCGAAGGGGCGCCCCGAGGGGGCGGGACGCGGCTGCTGCTTTAGCCCACGAGACGCCACGCCCGATTGCCCCAACATCCGAGTGCCCAATGCGCCACAGGATAGGTAGATCAATCTGCGACGTGTTATGTCCATACCTGACCATCATAACCAGAATCAGATTTGACCCGGCGGGTAGACCACGAACTCAAGACGCGCTGCGCTCGATCCAGAACCGGGTTATCTGTTCGAGGGACCGTCCTTTGGTTTCGGGCACGAATATCCAAAAACATATCATCGAGAAGAGCGCCGCCCCGGCGAAGCTCCAGAATGTCCCGTCCGCCCCCAGACGCTTCATCATGACGGGGAACAGCTGGTTGCCCAGGTAGCTGAAGATCCAAAGCGTGGTAGTGGCGATGGACATGGCCCGGCCGCGAATTTTGGCGGGATAGATCTCTGAAATGATGACCCAACAAACGACCCCGTTTCCGAAGGCATGCCCGACAACAAAAGTCATCACGAAGAGAACCAGAAGGTGTCCATTCCCATGCACGTGAAATAGAAGGCCAACCATCGCGAAGGAGACGAACTGGAGAAAGCAGCCCGCGATGATGAGTGTCTTTCTGCCCGCGGCGTCCACCAGCCACAAGCCCATCAGCGTGAATACCAGGTTGACAATCCCGACCAGCACGGATTGTAGAAAGGCGTCGCCAGTCGCAGTGCCCGCCGCCTGAAATACCTCGGGCAAAAATGAGAGGACGGCCGTAATCCCGCTGATTTGAGAAAAACTGGCGAGCATGATGCCTACCAGAAGCGGACGCCGAAACGTGGTGAGCAACTCGGACAGGTGCCCTTCTTCCATCGACAGGGATGCCTGAATTTCCTGCGACTCCCGGTTTGCTACCTCGGCTCCGTTGATTCTGGTCAGCACGGCGACAGCTTCCGAAATCCTCCCAACTTTCATCAGCCAGCGTGGGCTCTCGGGCGAAGGAAGGATCATCGCACCGAAGATAATTGCGGGAAAAAGCCCCATGAGAAACATCCATCGCCAGCCAACCGCAGTGTTCCAGGCTTCGTCTCCCATGCGCTGGATCAGCATATTCATGAACACGGCGGCAAGAATACCGAGCACAATCCCTACCTGGTAGAGCGTGACCAGACGTCCGCGCAGGCGCGTAGGCGCGATTTCTGCTATGTACATGGGGGCGATGATCGAGGCAGCGCCAATCCCGATCCCTCCAATCATTCGCCACACGACGAACTGATTGAGCCCAACCGCGAACCAGATGCCCGCGGATGAGAGCGCGAAACAGGCGGCACACGCAGCCAGTCCCCTTTTCTGCCCAAGGTAGTCCACGAACGTACCGGCGCTCATAGCTCCCACTACGCTACCGATGAGGGCACACCCTGCCGCCCAACCAACCGCCGCGGCGTCCAGGTGAAAAAGTTGCGTAAGGTAAGGAATCGCTCCGCTGATGACGATGCTGTCAAACCCGAAGAGCAGGCCGCCCAATGCCGACACAACTGCTGCAATGACTAGATATTTCCTTGAAACACTCGATGACATTGGTCCTTTTTGGGCGAAGAGAAATCAGAATAAAAACTCATGGTTGGTTGTGCACGCCAGGAACTTGCACGAAAAACCAAGCCTACCCCCTGCATGAATACCAAACAAGTACTATAGGAGATAGGCAGGCCGATGCCTCCCGCAGCGCCGGTGACCAGAGCAACCCTGCCCTCAAGTCTCCCGGGCATCACTGGCCCCTTTGATGCCGGCAATGCTTTCGGGACGCGCACATCCGGCTCCCTGGTCTAACCACTCTCTGCCGATGCGGCGAATTTCTTTCCAATTGGTGGCCGAACCAAGCAGGACGTAAAACATCTGCTTCTCTGTCCAGCGGTTCAACTCCATGTCTTTGCAAAACTCGGGATAATCTTTGGCAAAGGACTTAATCCGCTTTCCTTCAGGGACAAAGAATTGGCCCACCGATCCAAAATGGTAGGCATACGGAGAATCTGGTTTCCAGTTGTGGAGTTGAGAATTTAACCAGCCTATCGGCCAGTGATCCCAGATGCCCTGTCCCCATCCCGCACCGCCGGTCGCTCCGGGAGTCGAGTGATCAACGAACTGATTATGCTTCGAAGAGAAGCCGCTGGCTGCTCCCAGGACTGCGAAGAGCAGCCGGTCGCGAAATGGGATCACTAATGCACAGCCCGGGGAGTCGGTGATGGCAGCCAGCGTGCGGTCGTCTCCATTTCGGCGAACTCCACCCTTATCGTCCCAGAAAATGTCGTAGCGGTCGTCGCTGTATAGATCCACCACACTCAGTACATTGTTGTCACCGTGGACCGGATCGCGGGCAAACAATTCCTTCACGGTCTTGCCTTGCGGCAATATGCCAAAGAGCTCGACAGGCTGCGTACTGTAACCCACTACGTCATTCGGCATAAGACTTTTGTAGGTCATCCGCCGCAAGACGAGTCCGTTGGGATAAGCGAAGTAATCCTCGGTGCCACGCAATCGGGGTTGCGTATCGTCATCCTTATTGACGGCGAAATAAGTCCACCGTACCCAGGCGCGTTCAGGGCCGCTCTGAATGATGTCAACGAAGCTATTCTTTTCTCTTCGACCCAGGTTGTTGAAGAGCTCGGCGTCGCCCAAATTCCCTTCAAAGAATTGGTCGCACATCGCCGCACCATTTGGCAGCTCAAGGATGGGGCAGTAACTGGCCTCATGATTGAAAATAAAACGACATGGATTGTCTTTCCAGAAAACGATAATCGCTCTCTTCGGATTCATGTCCGCGTGCGGGGGACTCGGAGCCAATGATCCCGTGTAGTGCCCTAGCGCATAATCACTCACCTCGATGACGGAAACTCCGGAGGTTGTTCGTCCCGCCAGGGCGCCCATTCTCTCAGCCGCTGGTTTTTCAAAGACAGCGTCAGGGCCACAATCCCCCGCGGGGGGCGCCTGCCCGTGAGGCGCATCGTTCTCGACGTCTGGATACGTGGCGACGGGCGGCAAACGTGAAGCCCTCGATATCCGGGAACCGGCCATCGCAGCGCCAACACCCGCAACCATTCGCTGCAAGAAACTGCGACGTGATTTTGACATTTATTTTCCTTTTACGGAAAGTACAAACAGGAACGGAAGGGGAGCCTGCCTCGCAAGCCCGGAAGCTTCAGACGGTACAACCCTCCTCCTCGAAAACCGGTGGGGTCGTGGCCCGGGGGCGCCAGGGAATCCGCTATATTGGTCGCTGCCGTGGTGACGTAGATATCAGTCAATTCACCGCCGCCGAAAGTCACCGAAGACGTCTGTTTTGGCGGCAGGTCGATTTCCCGCTCCAGAACGCCGTCCGGAGCATAACGCTTCAGCCTGCTTCCAAACCAAATAGCGGTCCAGACGTAGCCGCCATCGTCCACGGTCATGCCATCCGGCACTCCTTCTTCGACTGGAATCTCGGCAAACGTCCGACGATTGCTCAGACTTCCACTGCTGCGGTCGTAGTCATAGTGGTAAATCCTGTGCGCTCGCGAGTCTGTGAAGTACATGCCCTTAAGATCTGAGGTGAAGCCCATGCCGTTTGGGATACCGAAGCCACCGTACATCTCGGTGACACTGCCGTCGGTATCAAAACGCAATAGCTTACCGTCGCCGCCCATGGTCCCGGCAAAGACCCTGCCTTCCGGATCGGCAATGACGTCGTTAAAGCGCTCATTTTCGGGGCATTGGTCACTCGCCACTTCACGCAATGTTCCATCCAGGTTGAGCAGAGAGAGCCGGCCATCCTGGAACAACAGAAGCGAACCGTCTTCCTGAATGGTGAAACCACCGGTTACCCGCGTTTTACTGATCAACGTTGAAACGCCGGTAGAAGGGTCATAGGAGCGAACCTCTCCTTGCGTAATGTCGACAAAAAGAAGTTGCCCTGACTCGGCATGCCACAGGGGATTTTCGCCGATCTGGCAATTGAGCTGGGCTACCAGCTCGACTGAGGATTGTTCAGTAGTCATAGTGCTTTAATGAATTCCTGATCAAGCGGGATCATTCTAGCCTAATCCTCCGCAGAATGTGTGGTCAAAAGTTTCGGCGAAGCGGTCTAGAGAACGGGGCTATTGACAAGAATTGACAGGAATTGACAGGAATTGACATGCTCTCTCGAGACTTTGCTCCAGTAAACCCCGGGTTCACGCCGGGGCTCTTCGAGTCCCCGTGAGCACCAATGTCCGGAGTATTCTCATGCAGACTCTCTTAGCCTGGCGCCGACCTGTAGCTCGAGCCTATGACGAACATCGCGATGAGCAGGAGACCGATGCCGGCCAACATCAAGCGTAGTGGACGTCCTTTGACATGGCGCCATTCGCCGGTGGCAAATCCCCATGCATTTGCGCCGGCGATACTGGAGGAGAGAAATATTGGCCATCCCAATGCGGGCCCCCAGCTGCCGAGGCCGCCAACAGCCATGCCATAGAGTTCCACGCTCCCAAACCAACATATCGCCATCACCACGGCAAGAAACCAGTGAGAGAGCGAACCTGGCGCGGTGAATAATTGCCACGTGCCGTTCTTCGTTAACAACCAACTGCAATAGATCGCGGTGGTGAGGAACCCCGCAGCCAGGAGCGGAAGCCAGATCAGATTTGTTTGTTGCGATACTGGCACGTTCTCCGAGGACGCCAATCGCGCGAGGGGCATCCCTATGACCATTCCCACGTTGATCAGTGCTCCACCCACGCCTGCCAGAACACAAAGGAGAATGCCTATACGAGGATCCGAGGCGGACGCCGGGCGTTCCGGGTCCTTCAGGCTACCAGCGTACGAGCATAAACCGACACCCAATAGGACGACCAGGATCCCCGCCATCAGCTGCCAACTCGGACGGCTGGCCGCATGTCCACTCACCATCGCGAGTGGAACCAGCGATCCCATCACCGCCGCCAACCCGATCACGATGGCAAAGCCCAACGCCATGCCTACGCGTTTGATTCCTAAACCGAATAGCAACTGGCCTGCGCCCCACCCTATGCCACTCAAACAAACCAGAACAACAATTGCGTGATCGCTCTGCCGATATAACTCTTCGGGATGAGGGATAGTCAGTGAGGTTAGCAGGAAGGGGAAAACGATCAGGGCGATCAGGGACCATGCAAACCAGATGTTCTCCCACGCCCATTTTCGCGTCCACTTCATAGGGACTGCGAAACTGCCATTCATAAGACCGGCCAAGAGGATGGTTAAGAACTCAAGTACGGTCTTAAGTTTCAACAGTACCTACCTGCCTTGAACTTTACGATGGCAGAGGGCCCCCGGCTTCCGCAGTGGCCTGCTCCTTCCCATCGGCCCCCTTATAAAGGATCTTCGCATTCCTATCCGTAATCTGTTGATGCAATGCGACGAACTCAGGGTCTAAATCGCGTGTCGGCCGAGGCTCATGCTTGAAGGTCTGGAAGGTATCAACGCCCCTGACAAGAGTGGCGCTATCATCTCCCTCCAATTGCCGAACTTCCGTGGGAATATAGCGAATCGCAAATCCGATCCTTCGGTTCGAAGAGGAGTTTGGCGGCGACCCGTGAATGATTCGCACGTGGTGCAGTGACATTTCGCCGGGCTGCAGCTCGATCGCTACGGCCTTACTATTATCCACTTCAACCGCAACCTCCTGCCCACGCGTGAGCGCGTTGTGTTTTGCGTAGGTATCTTTGTGTGGAATCTGATCCAGGAGGTGGGTGCCTGGAATTACCTCCATGGCGCCGTTGGCGCGGTTGCTTTCAGAAAGCGCAACCCAGGCTGTGACGACGTCAGGTTTGGATAAGCCCCAGTAGGTTGAATCCTGATGCCAGGAAACGTAGGCGGGATCATTGCCATCTTTGATGAAGAAATTGCTGGTCCAGCACAAGATGTTGCCACCATACAGATCTTCGATTGCATCGACTATCTTTTCCTGGCGAACCAGATCAGCCAGCCAGGCGAAGAGCAAATGCGGCTTGTGCCGCAACGCACTTCTGAAGGTAGGCCCGAGACTTGTCTCGTACTCCTCCAACCGCGAACGAAGAAGGAGTGCCTGCTCCACCGGCATTACCCGAAGCGGAGCTATGTATCCGTGCCGGTGAAACTTTTCGATTTCGACCGGTGTAAGCAATTTGCTCATAACCATCCCTGATTCGGTTTCCCTCAAAGACTCCGCCTCGACGCCTTTGTCATGCGGCCAGAGTTGCTATCGAGCCACTCCGTGCGGGGCGACCACAAGGCTAACCGCGAGAAATCCGGATCGCGACCGAGGGCGTGCTGAACTGAACAAAATGAACATATTGAACAGATTGAGACGGTTGGGTCGTGATACTGAATATACTTCATGTATCATGACTTGCTGTGAACATATATCACGCAGTTTATTCGACTGTCAATGAAGGGGTTTCGACCCAAACAGTCTACGAAAAATCTGCTTTGGGGCACTGCGCTGACTGGGCGACCCACCGCCTGTGAACCGCTCAAGTAAAGTCAACAGTTCGTTCGTCGCTGGGCAGCCGACGTACACTCCAGAGGCTCTCAGGCTCGACCACAAGCGTCCAGATCCCCACAACGGTGAGGCGAGACCGACTGCGGCCGGATTGTTTACGGTGGAGGAACCGTGATGTGTATTCGCATCGTTCTACTATTTCTGCTCTTCTCCGCGCCGGCTTGGAAAGTTTGCGCAGCATTCCAGTCGTCGAAGCCGAACGAAACGCTGGGCGGCACAAAAGAAGGAAAAGAATCGGCGGATCGTCTTTGGGTAATCCCCCACACGCACTGGGAGGGCGCCGTCTTCAAGACTCGTGAAGAATATCTGGAGGAAGGTCTGCCTAATATTCTGCAGGCGCTGCATCTGCTGCGAACATTTCCCGAATACCGTTTTGTGCTCGACCAAACGGCTTACGTGAAGCCTTTTCTGGAGAGATATCCAGAGGAAGTAGCGGAGTTTCGGAAACTGATTGCCCAGGGACAACTGCAGATTGTCGGAGGCAACGACGTGATGCTCGACGTCAATATTCCGAGCGGGGAGTCATGGGTTCGGCAGGTGTTGTACGGAAAAGGCTACTATCGGCGGGCACTTGACGTCGATGTGACCACCGGCTGGGCGCTGGACACCTTTGGCCACCACGCGCAAATGCCACAATTGCTGAAACTCGCGGGCTACCAATCGTATTGGTTTCAACGCGGGGTGCGTGATAACAAAGTGCCGTCGGAGTTTCTCTGGGCGGGTATTGATGGAAGCCAGATCCCGGCATTTTGGCTACCGTTTGGGTACGGCGTGCTCTATCCAACGCCGAAAAGCCTCTTCGAGTTTGATCGCTACGCGAAGGATCTGTGGAACTCCCTGGGGGAGTATTCCCATTCCACAAACCGGGTGGCCGTGGCCGGCGCTGATGTCATTTCTCCGGAAGAAGAGTTGCCCGTGATGGTGAAAGCCTTCGATGCCCAACGCGATAAGCCTTTCACGATGACCTTTGGGCTTCCCTCCGAGTTCGAGCGCGTAACAGCCGCGCGAACTGACCGTCCAGTGATCGGCGGAGAGCTGAACCCAGTATTCCAGGGCGTCTACAGCAGCCGCATTGAACTCAAGCAATGGATGCGCGAGGACGAGAGGGTTTTGGGCAACGCGGAGAAGATCGGGGCAATTGCCCAGGTGCTGGGCGCGTCGCCGGACGAAGAAAACCGATGGAGAGAGGGCCGCTGGCAGGCCTGGGAACCAGTCCTTTTTAATCAGGCCCACGATCTGACGTCGGGGACTATGGTGGACAAGGTTTACCAGGACTCCATCCAACATTACGCGTCCTCCAGGGAATTAGCGGATGGGCTGGTCGCGCATGGCCTGGATGAAGTGACGGCGAAGATCGACACGCGAAACGATGATGTCAATGCGATTCCGCTACTGGTGTTCAATCCGCTGGGATGGATACGCACCGATGTGGCTCAGGCGGACGTAGGCTTTTCTGAAGGAGGCGTAAGAGAAGTCACGCTTCGAAGTTCTAAAGGCGTTGCTGAACCGGTGCAACTACAGGATGTAACCCGGTACGGGGACGGGGGCATTCGCCACGCCAAGGTAGTATTTGTTGCTCGCAATATCCCGGCAACGGGATGGGCGACATACTTCGTGGTTCCTAAACGCGAAACGGCCGACGCGAAGGTTTCGCTCGCAGGCAACGGACAAACGGGCGAAGAGAATCCCGTGGGTCGGCTGCTCTCCGGATCAACCATGCATATTGATTCATCTTCGATCGAGAACGAGTTCTATCGCGCAACCTTTGACTTGTGGACAGGCGCCATGACCGGCCTCCAGCTGAAATCTGCTGAAGGCAATTGGGAAGTGTCAACCAGTCGACCGGGCAATATCGTGGCGTGCGAACAAGACGGCGGGGATTTCTGGGAACTTTATGGGAACCTCAACGGCGGCCGGCTTACCGCAATGACACGTACCCAGGCATTACCTGAGGCTGGGCGGTCGCAATTCAGCAACGACTGGGTAGGAGGCTCGGGCAAGACGACCGCCGGCCCTGTGTACTCGGAGTTTCAGATTGAACACCCGTTTGGAAACAACAAGTTTTCGACGCGAGCGCGCGTATATCGTGGGATTCAACGGATAGATTTTGAAACCAGGATCACCAATAACGATAAGTCTGTGCGTTATCGGGTGCTCTTTCCGACATCCATCCAGGCTGGGCAGCGATTCGACGAAATCCCCTTTGGCGCGATTGAGCGGAAAGGCCCGCAGGAGTTTCCCGCACAGAACTGGTTCGACTATAGCGACGGCAAGCACGGCCTTGCTTTGCTCAACATTGGACTGCCCGGTAGTAGCGTGACGGATAACACTTTATCGCTGTCGCTGATGCGCTCGGCTCGTATCAACAGCTATGGGTTTATCGGCGGTTATGAGCCGGGCACCTCCTCAGACCTGGGATTAGAGTTGGGGCAGGAGCGCGTCTTTCAATATGCGCTGGTACCTCACTCGGGGAACTGGCAGAACGCAAAGGTATTTCGAGCGGGACTTGAATTCAACAACCCACTGGTGGTGCGCCCGCTCGATCAGCACCCTGGAAAACAGGCAAACAGCTGGGGCTTTCTCGACGTTTCAAATACCAATGTGGTCATGAGCGCCTTGATGCCTGCCGAGGACGGCGGAGATCTGATCCTGAGAGTTTATGAAGCGGCGGGCCAGGCCTCGGACGCGGTAAAAGTCCACTTCACTACCCCGGTTGCTTCCGCCTCTGAAGTCAATCTGATGGAGGATAAGGGGCGGCCTGTGACCATCGAGAGCAACGCAATCCAATTCGGCATGCGACCTTTTGAGATAAAGACATTTCGCCTGCATCTGGCGCCGCAGGCGAAGTGATTGGTGAAGTATTGGATCCCCACTGGCTAACTGAACATTGGTCTTGTATCATTTCGGTGCATGAATTTTGTTCATCGAAGGCGCCGCGTGCGAGCCGATCTACGCTCATGCAAACTCCGGTCTGATACCGAAAAGGAATTGGGGTTCCCATGAAAAACCAGGAAGCGCTTCTACTGCCAGATACAGCGACATTTCTTCATAAGTCTCCCATGACGAATTTCATCGGAGGTCATTGGCGCGACGCGAATGGTTCCGCGCTCCACCCGGTATTCGATCCGTCGACGGGTGAGGAATTGGCCAGGATTCCATTGAGCACATCGGCCGATGTAGATGCGGCAGTCGACGCCGCACATCGAGCGTTTCCCTCTTGGGCCGCGAAATCGCCGACCGAGCGATCTGTGCTTCTCCATCGCCTGGCCGACGCCATCGAAAAAAAGCAGAATGAGCTGGCGCAGGTGGAGGCCCTCGATGTGGGCAAGGCGGTGGTCAATGCAGAGGCCTTCGACATCCCTTTCGGCGTGGCTTGTATTCGTTACTTTGCCGATCTGGCGGTACATGCACAATACAGTGTTCCCCTTGCGGTAAGGAATATGGACGCGCGCGTGTTCCGTGCTCCTTACGGTGTTTGCGGCTTTATCTTCCCATGGAATTTTCCATTCGATTTGTTGATGTGGGGTGTCATTCCTGCGTTGGCCGCGGGAAATACGGTCGTGGTCAAACCTTCGGAAATAACGCCCCTGAGTACTCTTTTCGTATGTGCCTTGGCCAAAGAGATCGGGTTTCCGGAAGGAGTATTGAATGTGGTGCTGGGGGACGGTGCCGGCGTCGGTAAAGCCCTTTCGAATCATCCCAACATTCAGCGGATGTCGTTTACCGGTTCTCCCGGCACCGGCAAACAAGTTGCCGAGGCGTGCGCGCGCAACCTGATCCCTTGCAAACTCGAACTCGGCGGAAAGGGTGCGGCGGTCATTTTCGATGACGTCGACATCGAAGCCACGGCCAAACAACTGGCGGCCGCGATCACCCTCAATACCGGGCAGGTTTGCTGCACAGCGACGCGCTGGGTTATTCAAGAAAATATCTTCGATAAGTTTGTGTCGCGCGCGGCGGAGGCACTCGAGCAAACGACGATCGGGCCGGCCCTGGAGCGCAGCACGCAGATGGGACCGCTGGCAAGCGAAGTTCATCTAAACCGGGTTCTCGGATTCTTACAAAAGGGCGAAGCCGAGGGAGCGGAATTTCTGCTTCGCGGGAGTGACACTGCCGTCGGACGCGGATCGAATGGCTACTATCTATCGCCCTCTCTCATGGCCGGAAGTGCCAAGAACATTTGTTGCCGGGAAGAGATCTTCGGCCCAGTGGCCTATCTGCTCACGTTCAAGAATGAGACCGAAGCCGTGTCCCTTGTGAACGAACTGCGCTATGGGCTTGCCAACAGTGTCTGGACAGGAGATCTTGCCCGAGCCAACCGGGTCGCTGAAAAGATGGTGTCGGGCAACAGCTGGATCAACGCTCACAATGTCTTCGCCTACGGCTTGCCATACGGCGGGGTCAATTTGAGCGGAGTTGGTGGAGGCGTGAATAGTCCGGAAACATTCTTTGATTATCTGAGGAACCAGACGATCGCCCGTCCCCTTGCCTAGAACGCCAGCACCACCAACTTCAACGGGAAATCCGGAGTACCCGGATTTTCCCGTTACTTCACCAAACGTTCAGAAGCCATTTTGATTTATTGCATGACTCAATGGGACGGGAGACTAGACAGCGGGATTCATCAGGCTTAGGCCCATCAGACCGATCACAACGTCCTGGGAGAGGGTTTCGAGTGTCACCTCTCTCAGGTTGACGCCGGAGCGCAGCTTCCACCCGAGCAGGTTTCCTCGACAGTTGCGACCCAATTGAACCGTTAGCGGCGGCTGCTTCGGCAGACAGAAGCTGTCGGTTTCGTAGCTGTAATCGCCGTCTCCCCAGGGGCAAAGGGACCAGAAGTTCAGCGGAGGAATCAGCTCCAGCTTCTCGGTCACGCCGTCAGCATAGTAGAACCGGAGCTCGGCGTTGGCGATCCGCGTCTGCATGGGGAAAGTTGATCCGCAAACCAGCACCCAGACGGCTTCTGCGGCTCGATCAACCGGCACGGTGACCGAGCTGGGCCAGTTGTCCCATAACGAAGTAAATGCGACGTTGCGATGGAGCAAGGGCAGCTGAAAGGGCACGTTCCGAGCCGCAATGAAGCGGTCGTTTGCATCGCTCACCCTTAGGCCGCCCAGATCAATGAGCGGAGCCGTCTCTTTCCAGAAAGGAAATGTCCAGGCGGAGTAACCGTCAACCCCCAGGCGAACCGAGCAGGTGTTCGGACGCGGTGAGAGATATCGCTGCAGAAAAATAGTTGTGATGTCTCCGTTGTAATGCGATGCAAGATCGATGAGCTTCCATCGTGAACCTGAGGGTGCGGCGCGCAGTCGCCTGGTCCCTATTGCCTGTTCCATTTGAGGATCAGCCACATGTACTTTAATAACTTGCTGTTGGGGAAGGTCGCCCACGGTAACGTCTGCCAGCACCAGGTGAAACCCTGGCAACGGAGCAACCCGCCCCTGGATTGCCGCCCCTTCCGTGTGCGCCTCCACAAGAACATGATGCAAGTCATGCCAGCGAACGACTCTCCCTTGACTCGCTGTCAATCTCAGTTGCTGGCCGGCCTTCGCCTGAACGTGTATGCGTGGTGTGGATGAAATTCGCTTAGAGAGTTGTATCGCCAAATCTACGACAGAGGCTTGCGGCGCCCGAATCCGCAACAGAGTAGAGCCGAAACCGCCTGAGACATCCCACTTCCCTTCCTGCCCATTCACTGTTACCCGCACTATGCCTTCCGCCCGCACCGATAATAGGCATTCCAGGTCCGCGGGTCGAGTCAAGGTTATCCGGTAGAGATCCGCGTCCCCGTGCTGGTCAAAGTTTAGCGAGTAGTCGGGAGTTTTGATCGCCGCCTTTTGCCATGATCCAGGGAAACCGGGCCGTATCGTCACGTGGTTGTTCGGATAATCGGGGATGTAGCCGAAGAGGCCTTCAACCACGGTCCGGGCAAACATGTGGCAGTTGTCAGAGAAATCGGTGCCCGCGCCAATATGGCTAAATCCCCCGGGAACGCTACTCGCGTAGGCGCTCTCGAGCGTTGCGCCTAACAGGAGTTCCCAGCCTTCCTCGGGCAGACCGGTTTGAAAATAGGCCAGCGCAAGGGCGCAGACATCACCGCCGAAGGTGTCGCGCACCGACCACTTCCAGGGTACCCAATTCGAGAGCTGACAGAGCTCGCCACCGAATGGCAGGCGGACCCGCTCCAAGCCCCACTCTGTGTAATACAAAGCCTGCAGAGCCTGCAGGGGAGTCGTCATTCCACAATCAATGGGTAAGAATTCGCTATAGACCCAAGCGTCTGTATGAACCCGGCGATGACCACCCTGTTCGATGTACAGACCAAAGTGACCGCGATCCTCTTGCCACAGGATGTCGATCAACGCGCGATGAATCTTCGCTGCTCGCTTTAGATGGAACGCAGCCGCGTTTGCGTCCTCCGCCCTGCGGGCCATATCCGCGGCAGCAAGGTGTCCGAAATAGGCGTATGCAGATTCTTCGACACTTCCGCCGCCGTTGTACCACACGGAATCTGTGGGCAAAGAATTGACGTAGCTCTCGTACAGGCCATCGTCGTCCGGGTCGAAGCATTCGCGGGCCCACTCGAGATGAAGCTCCAGCATGGGCCGCAAAACTTTTTCGATCTCGGCGTCCCCAGTGGCTCTCCAGTCACGGATGACCTGGTCGATGAACTGAGACTGGGTGTTGTACATATGCCGATCTTCAGGCGCGATGCGTCCTCGACCCCAAAACCTTGACTCCTGGCCCTGAATACAATACTGCCGGCCCGGATCGGCGTGGGCCTGGAGCCGTCCATCGGCCTGCGTTACCTGGATCGCAGCGTAGTGAGCCGCTTCACTGCGGATACGTTCATGCCATCCCAGCGCGGTTGCACCGCACATGACTCTCCAGCCAAGAAAATGGATGAAGAAGGCCATGCAACCGTGGCGAAAGACGGATGGGTTGCGATCGCAGGCGGCATCGATGGGATGACAAACAGAAGCAACCGCCGCGTCAAGTCTCGGATCGGGAGTCTCAATCTGCACCCGCTCGATGGTGGTCAGGTAGGCTGCGCTTTCGTCGAAAAGAGCGGTCAGAGTTTTGGCCTGCCAGGCTGGTTCACCGCTCGCGGTAAGCGCCTCAACGACACAGTGCAGTTGATCGGTATCCGTATTCAATTCGATGACGCCGCAGATCATGGGCAGCTCGTCTGCAGTCGAAGACAGCAGCCTGGCAGGGTCGGAAGCCGATGAAGCATCGGCAACGTGAACGTGGCCGGCACGGTCCCATTTACCCGTCGCCATGATCGTGGAATTCTCGACTGCCAGCAGCCGAAAAACATCGTCTGCTACGGTGGCCCGATTGGCGCGGCAACGGGCCGGATCCATGCCCAGGCTCGCCTCCGGTTTGCGTGGATTCCCCGTGCGATAGAGCTTGGGGTTGCCGTGCATGATGGGATCCCATTTGAGCCGCACGCCGGGCTCATGGGCGGCGCCGCCGAAAGCCCAGACGAGTCTATCGCCGGGGCGCAGACCCTGCGCCCGAAGACGCACGGCAAAACCGCTGGAGCCGTGGAGTGGAACCGCGGTAACGAAAACTCGTAGATCAGCCAGTTCCGAGTCCCAGATTTGCCAGGTCATTTTCCCGCACCGGTAGCGGGATTCAATCTCTGGATATTCGTGAAGCCAGTTGCCATGGCGATCTCGAAGAACTGCCAGTGAAAAGCCGCCCAGCACATACGG
>JBARKD010000568.1:0-2625 GCA_049800615.1 Acidobacteriaceae bacterium
GGGCGAAATCCACCAGCGCGTCTTCGCGCTGAAGGATGGGTGCCAGCGTGGCCCGCTCATGGTCTTGCGGGCTGGGCACTATGGAGCCCGTTGCCAATCCTGCGAGAGTCTCGAGCACCAGCTCCGCACCACTCGCCGCCAGCAACGAAAACAGGTCTTCGGCGGTTTGGTCCGATCCGATCGGTAACGTTCGTTGTAACAAAATATCGCCGGTGTCCAATCCCGCATCGAGCCGCATTGTGGTCGCTCCCGTGATGCTCTCGCCATTAGCAATGGCCCACTGAATGGGGGCGGCGCCGCGATACTTGGGCAGCAGCGAGCCGTGCAGGTTGATATTGCCCCATCGCGGCAGATTGAGCATCCACTCGGGGATGATGCGGCCATACGCCACAACAATGATTGCGTCCGGCAGGATCGATTCCAGACGAGCACGAAACTCCGGGTTATTTTTGATTTTTTCCGGCTGCGCGACGGGCAAACCCGCTTCAGCGGCTAATACTTTGACCGGAGGAGGAGAAGCATGCTCATCGCGCCCGCGTACCCTGTCCGGCTGCGTGACGATCAACTCAATCCCAAGACCAGCGCCAAGCAGCTTCTGCAGGGTAGGGATAGCGAACTGCGGAGTGCCGCAAAAGACGAGTTTCACTCGCCTACCATTCCCCGGCGCGCTGCAACTTGCGAATTTTGCGCAACACAAAGTCCCGTTTGAGCGCGCTGATGCGGAAGATAAACAGGATGCCGTCCAGGTGATCGATTTCGTGCTGGAAGGCGCGGGCCAGCAGATCGTCTGCTTCCCGTTCAAACCAATTACCGTGAATGTCCTGTGCGCGTATCTTTACTTTGGCGGCCCGGCCGACCTTCTCCCGGATGTCCGGCAGGCTGAGACAGCCTTCTTCCTCAAAGATCTTGCCTTCGCGGGTGACGACCTCTGGATTGATCAGCGTGATTTTGTCTTCGGGAGTCTTCTGAAAGCTCAGATCGATGACTGTCAAACGCTTGGGAATACCGATCTGCGGAGCCGCCAACCCAATGCCGTGGGCGAGATACATGGATTCGAACATGTCGTCGACGAGCTTGTGCAGATCCTGGTCGAACGCCGTAACAGGCTCGGCCGGCCGCTGCAGAATGGGGTCGGGGAATTTGACAATCGAATAGACCATGCGACGCGGGGAAATCTTTCTTAAAACCGGCGTATCTGCTCCAGATATCCGTGGTAGTTTCTGGTCAGTTCAACGGCCGAGTCGGCGCCGAACTTCTCCAGCGCAAATTTAGCCATGACAAAGGCCACCATGGCCTCGGCAGCCACCCCGGCAGCCGGAACGACGCAGACATCGGAACGTTCGTAGGCCGCCTTAGTCGCCTCCCGCGTACTGTAGGAAACAGAAGCGAGCGGCCGCCGCAAAGTAGAGATCGGCTTCAAATAACCGCGCACAACAATGTCCTCTCCGTTTGAGATGCCGCCTTCGATACCCCCCGCATTATTATGCTCACGGGTAAAGCGAGTGGGTGCGCCGTTGATTTCCTGCGCGCTGTAACCAATCGCATCGTGGACCGTGGAACCGAAAGACTCAGCCGCGGTCACACCCTGCCCTATCTCCACTGCCTTCACCGCCTGCAGCGACATCACGGCCCAGGCGAGCTGTCCATCCAGCCGTTCATCCCAATTCGCATAGGTTCCGAGGCCGGGAGGCGCGCCATGGACCACCACCTCGAAAACTCCACCGATGGAGTCACCGGTGCGCAAGACGTGATCCACCTCGGCTTTCATCTTTTGTTCGGTTTCGGGGTCGACACAGTTGAGCAGGATTTCTTCGCGATCGCGCAGTGCCGCCACCTGCTCCCAGGAAGCGTTGGCCGGCAATTCCGCCCGGCCTACCCGCACTACGTGACTGCTTACTTCAATACCCAATGGTTTTAACAGTAACTTGGCCATCGCTCCGGCAGCCACGCGAGCGGTTGACTCGCGGGCCGAAGCGCGCTCCAGTACATAGCGGGCATCAGGAAAATCGTATTTCAGAGAACCGGCAAGATCGGCATGCCCGGGCCGAGGCGAGGCCACAGCCTTATGCTTCTCCGGATCACCCGCGGCAACGGGGAGAATTTCCGTCCAGTTCTTCCAATCCCGATTTTCTATTTGCATGGAAACCGGCGAACCGATGGTCTTGCCATGGCGAACCCCGGAGAGGATGTGAGCTCGATCCTGTTCGATACGCATGCGGCCGCCGCGGCCGTAGCCTTGCTGTCGCCGCCACAACTCGCGATCGATAAACTCCGAATCGACTTCGAGACCTGCGGGTAGTCCGGAAATGAGGGCGATGAGACACTCGCCGTGTGATTCACCAGCGGTTGAAAAACGTAGCATCTTATTGGGCGGGCAGGACCTAAAGATCGATTGTAGACGATTTTAGCCCACCACTCGCGGCCAAAAGCCCGTGTCAATTACATACGATCTTGACTAGCGTTTAACCGTTTTTGAAGGGTACGGGCTTTACAGGCTGCGGAAAAAACGCGGTTTTTGTATCAGGGCCCGACTTCAGTCGGGCCGTAAATGATTCAGAATACGTCGGGCTTTAGCCCCTGCTTCACGTCTCTCTTGCTCGATCCCGATTTTTTCCGCAGCCTGTT
>JBARKD010000569.1:0-15321 GCA_049800615.1 Acidobacteriaceae bacterium
ATGACGTAACCGAAGCCGTCCGATCTGCTCTTTCGGCTATCAAGCAAGTTATCAATGGAGTAAGCCAAACCGAGATCCCCGCCGTGGATTCAGTACCCGCAGCGAATGCATTCCGGGGAACAACCCAACCTGCTCCCCCGGTCACGTTACCCGCTTCCGCCACAAAATCAACTACAGTTGCAGATTCACCGCGGATTGCGAATGCCATATCTCAGAACACTCCTGTCGCTGCGAATAGGTTACCCACTGCGCCTTTCGCTCCATCCTCGGCGCCGCCGATGCGCATATCGGAAAGCACGCCCGCTAAAGCGAACGCAGCGACACCATCAAGCCCTGATTCCCCTCACGAGACAGCGACTCCCGGTGTAGGCGAATCAAATCTCCCCGCCCCCGGCCCCGCTCAGCTTGAGATTCCAGTCATGACAGACGTGGGCGCATCGCTAACCGCCAAAGCCGGGCCAGGCGTATCGCCGTTACCGAAAACGTCAGGACCAGCGAGCGTCGACGGCGATAGCCCATCCAATAACGAGTTAAGCGACGGGCCGAAGCAACATCTCGAGCCCGCCTCCAATCCGAGTGGCTCTCAAGACGCAGCATCTTCCAACAACCAGAGCCAAAGCGGCGCGTCTTCACCGGCCCAAGGCGCGCCGCTCCCTTCGCAAACTGTCGTCAGCCCCTCACCGGGGCCCATCGACCATCTTCACGGCACGAATAACGTCCCTCCGTCGCAAACGACTCTATCCGGCGCCCCCCAGGTTCGTGACACCGTCAAAGCTCCCGACTCCGCTGTTCACGCGGCCGCCGACACAGATCAGGCTCTGCCGACGATCAACAGTGCCAGGCTGATTCAAACCATGGGACAGTCGGAAATGCGAGTCGGCCTGCATTCCAGCGACTTTGGCAACATCTCCATCAGCACTTCCGCAACTCGAGATATGGTGTCGGCACAGATCACGCTGGACCATGGGGAACTGGCGAAGACCCTTCTCGCCCATCTCCCGGAAATGCAGGCCAGGTTGGGCGCCGATCGCCCGCTCGAGGTGCGCATCGATATGAACGGGCAGGCAGGGGGAACCTCCGCGAGCTTGGCCCACAGCTCCGCTGGATCGAATGCTGACCGCCAGCAGCGAAGTGCGGCCTTGTACCAGCCGGCCAACAGCGTGGCTCAACCAACAAACTTTATTTCCGCGGCGGTGATGCCCACCGGGGAGACCGGGCATTCCCGCCTCGACGTACGCGCTTAAACAAAGCAGCATTCACGCAGTCAGGAGCAACGAAATGCATAATGTATCAGCCAACTACAATCTGCCGACAGTGTTGAACACGCTCCAGCCGGATTCCGGGCTGAAGAAAATTCTCAACGCCAGAGACAGTTCCCCTACTTCGACCAGCTCCACTTCAGGCTCCAGCTCCTCGAGCAGCTCAAACAACGCCGCGGCCGCCACTTTTCTCAACCTGCTGTCGACAGAACTGCAGAACCAGGATCCCACCGATCCGGTCGACTCGAACGAGATGGTCAGCCAAATGATCTCTCTCAATCAGCTGGATCAGCTCATCAGCATAAACCAGGTCCTCACCGGATCTTCCGGTACAATCGTGGGCTTGTCGCAGACGCCGGCCGGAAGTGCTGCGCCCTCCGCGGCAACCGGAGGGGTTTCGAGCGGCCAACCCGCCGTGACAAACCCCCTGCCGTTCGACCCCAACACCATGATGCCTCTGGGCTTCTCCAACAGCAACGCCGCGGCCACTGATTCCGCCTTGAGCGCGGCATCGATGGCTTCTTCCAGCACCAATCATAACAACTCGGGAGGTAAGTAATGGGCTCCTTTTCGACACCGCTCAGTGGACTCACGGCCGCTCAGGGCCAACTCCAATCCATCTCCAATAACCTGGCCAATCTCAATACGGATGGCTACAAGGATCAAAATGTAACGTTCGCCGATATTTTTTCCCAGACCGGCATGACCAACGGCAGCGGCGATCCTCTACAAACCGGATCCGGTGTCTCCGTTTCTGCCACCGACGCGGACTTCAGCGAGGGCAATCTCAACTCCACCAGCATTCCTTCCAACATGGCGTTATCCGGCGACGGCTTCTTCGTTGTCAGGAACTCGAGCGGAGCTACCGATTACACGCGCGCCGGGGATTTTACCGTCAGCAATGACGGCCAGCTCACGACACCCGCGGGAGAATTGGTGTTGGGATATCCCGCAGTCAACGGGGTGGTGAACACGACCTCCAGCCTGCAGCCCTTGAATGTGGGCGCCGGCGTTAGCATTCCGGCGGTTGCCAGCACCAACATGTCCATCTCCGCGAATCTGAATGCCGACTCTACCGTTGGCTCCACCGCGACCAGCACCCTGCCCATCTATGACTCGCTCGGCAATTCGCACACTGTTTCGGTTACCTATACCATGCTGGCCGCCAATTCCTGGAGTTATTCGGTTAGCGTTCCGTCGGCGGATTTGAGTCCCACGCCAACCTCGACGAACACAACCGTCGCATCCGGGACTTTGAGCTTCAATAGTTCCGGCCAGCTCACTTCCGTAACGCCTACCGGCGGCACGGCGGCCAGTCCTTCCGCGGGTATCGCGTTCGCCATTCCACCCACCGCCACCCCACCTGCGACACAAACCACATTGGCCGATGGCGCCGCGACCATCGGCCTCACCTGGAACCTCGACACCGCCGGAGCTCCCACCATTACCCAGACAGCGAGCGCCAGCACCACCAGTGCGACCAGCACGAATGGGTTTGCCAGCGGTACCCTGCAAACCTATAGCGTTCAGGCCGACGGAGTTATCGAAGGCACGTTCTCGAGCGGCCAGAGCCTCGCTTTGGGACAGGTTGCAGTCGCCTCCTTCGCTAACAACCAGGGACTCGCCGATATTGGCAGCAACGATTACCAGACCAGCGCGGCTTCGGGACCAGCCGTGATCGGCATGGCGGGCACCGGCGGACGGGGCACCATCGTCGGCGGCTCCGTAGAGCAATCCAACGTCAACATCGCAACCGAGTTTGCCAAGCTAATCGTGGCTCAACAGGCCTATTCAGCAAATGCAAAGACCATCACGACCTTCAACCAGGTCTCGCAGACAACCATCGCTATGCTGCAATAGGCGAGGTGCTGAGCGGTTGTGATATCCCACCCTACGCAAAGAACGCGTAGCATGGGGCACCCGATGATTACGCCGCTCTTTTCGCCCTGAGCAGGAACCACTGAGCAGGGATGGATGAGCAGGCGATGTTTCTTAGCATTGCATTAACGGCCAGCCGCTCTGTGCGTCGGCAGGGCGGCCACGGCCTTCGATTGCCGCACTTTCTCATCAAGGCCTCACCCGGTGATGCAGCCAGCCGTGCCTTGGCCTTACGCCGGTAAATCAATTGCGCCTCCTCGCAATCAGCCTTTCCCACGCGTGTGGGGACTGGCTCCCGCTTTTGTCCTGTAAAGACACATCCGCTCATCATGTAACCGTAACGGTCTCTCAATTGCTAAATCCCTTCCGCAAACGGTTTTCGACATTTTTGTGAATGGCGCCCCGAGAGCACAATTCTCAAATCTCGGGAAACGCACCGAAACAGGACAACGGAGAACAAACAACCATGACTTCGTCAATCAAGTCCGGGGCGACCGTCATCGAGGCCGGACCGGCCAAGGCATCACCCGCAACGGAACGCCCTCAAGAAGCTGATCCTAACGAGTCTTTCCCTTGGCTCCCTTGCACAATTGCGTTGGATCTGCCGGTCATGAATTTCACCGTGCGCGATCTGCTGAATCTCACCAGGGGTTCCATCGTTGAGACCTCGTATCACCAAAGTAGCGATCTACCCTTGCGCGTCAACGGTCAACTTGTCGGATGGACGGAATTCGAGGTTGTGGGTGATCGGCTTGCCGTCCGCCTCACGGATCTGTCATGAAAAAAAATGCGATGCCTTCGATTAACATAAACAATCGCGCCCCCGACCTCCCGGTGCTCACGGATGAGGTTGCATTGCGCAGCCTTCGTGCAAAAACCGGCCTGCTCTCGCGCTTTCGCGCGTGGATCGAAGCACGGCGGCTGACACGCTGCAGCGATCGGCGGCTGCGGGTGGCAGAAACAGTCTCGCTGGGCGAAAAGCGATTTGTCGCGGTCGTTCAGGTTGACGGACGCCATTTCCTATTGGCCGGTGGACCGGCCAACATCGTTCTGCTGGCCCAACTCCAGGCGGAAGATGATTTCCAGGCAGTGCTCAGCAAAACAATGACGGTTCCTGATCCCCCGGCGAAACAAAAACCAAATTCCGCCAGACGGATGCCGTCCAAGCGAAAGAATGTCTCGCAGAAGAGCGCCAGAACTACCGGGAAGAGTCAGGCGAAACGTACGGCAAAGAGCGGCCCTTCGCCTTCAGATAGAGCAGGCGAGCCTCTGCCCGCGGCCTCGAACACAACGACAGCCTTCGGCGATTTGCTGAACTCGATACCCGTTTCCAGTCCGCTGGCGAAGCCGGGACCCCGGCAAAACGGCAAGTACACTCCCGGGAATCCCGAGGAATACGCGTGAGGAAAGCTCTCATGGCGTCCGCGTTGATCTGCCTCATGCTTAGTCCGGCAGCGGCCTCAGCGAAGACTTTAGCCTCGCCCGAAGGCCCCATCGCTATAGCCGCGGAAATGCTGCCGTCCCTGACACCGTCCCTCCTCGGTGGCGCCGTCATCTCCGGCTCTCTAGCGTCGGATCCTAATGAATTACGAATTACGGGGCTGGGCGGCGGTTCCATGTCATGGACCATCTTGGTCCTCATGACATTCCTCACCCTCATCCCATCCATGCTCATCTGTATGACCCCCTTCGCGCGCCTGCTGATTGTCTTTCACTTCCTCAGGCAGGCTTTGGGGCTCCAGACTACGCCGTCCAACCAAACCCTGATCGGGTTATCGGTAATCATGACGTTTTTTCTCATGCAGCCCGTCGGCGAGGTCATCTATCGCGACTCGCTCATTCCCCTCCAGGAGGGTAGGATCACAGCCATCGACGCGCTCACCCGCGCAGCCACACCCATGCGTCAGTTCATGGCGCATTTCGTGCGGGAACAGGATGTTGCCCTCTTCCTGCAGATAGCCAAGGAGCCCAGGCCGCAAAACATCGGCGACGTCTCCTTCCGTGTCATGCTCCCGGCATACATATTGTCTGAGCTCAAAGCAGGCTTCCAGATCGGCGCCGTTCTGTTTCTCCCGTTCCTGGTCGTGGACATGGTCGTGGCATCCATTACCACGTCGGTCGGCATGATGCAGCTTCCGCCGGTCGTCATTTCCACCCCGCTCAAGCTCCTGCTCTTTCTCATGGTCGACGGATGGCGCCTGCTGATCGGCGCCTTGATGAGGAGTTTCAACTAATGGGCGTCGATCAAGTAGTCCTGTTGGCCCGGCTCATGTTGCAGGAGGTGATCCTGCTGGTCGGGCCCATTCTCGCTGTGGCCATTGTCGCCAGCCTGGCCGTCAACGTCCTGCAGGTCCTCACCTCGCTGCAGGACCAGACACTGTCTCATGTGCCCAGGCTCCTGGTGACTGGTTGTGCTCTTTTCCTGCTTATGCCCTGGATGTGGCGCCATCTCGCCAATTACACCATCCGCCTGTTATCTGACTTTCACCAGGTCCTGGAATAGATGAGCATCTCGCTGGTTCAGATCCTCGGCGTTTCGATCGCGATCGGCATTCGGCTGACCGGTATCATGCTCTTCGCTCCCTTTTTTGGCAGCCCAGTGATTCCCGCCCGCTTCAAGGCGCTGATGGTCATCTCGATCACCGCCCTGCTGTATCCCGTGCTGTCTTCCAAAATACCCAGGATGGACATGAGCCAGTGGCCCATGATGGCCTTGACTGAGCTGCTCATCGGCATGGCCCTCGGAATCGCAACCAACATTGTGTTCGACGGCGTGCAAATGGCAGGACAAATCTTAAGCATCCAGATGGGATATTCGCTGATCAATATTCTTGATCCGCAGACGATGGTGGACTCGACCGTGGTGGCGACGTTTCATCAGATCGTTGTCCTGCTGATCTTCTTGCGTCTGAATGTGCATCTGTGGATCTTGAGCGCCCTGGCGCACAGTTTCGACTACCTTCCTCCGGCTACCGGACATATTGCGGCGCCATTCGCTTCCGCGGCGCTAAGAGCGGGTGCAGCCGTCTTCGCGATCGGCGTCCAGATTGCCGCGCCTGTGCTTTCGGCAACGCTCTTTGCCGACATCGCGCTCGGTCTGCTGGGCAAGGCGTCCCCACAACTGCCCCTGATTCTGCTGGGCCCCGCGGTGAAAAGTGTTCTCGGAATATTGGTCTTGATGTCCGCCCTGGCATATTGGCCGGACCTCTTTTCGAGCTTGTTTGTTCGCTCGATGGTCACGGCGGACCACCTGCTTCATCTGGCGCAATAGGCATTTATGGCTGACAGCAGCAAAACAGAACGCGCGACACCAAGACGGCGAAACAAGGCCCGGGAGCAGGGCCAGATGGCCCGTTCTCGCGAGCTCCCCAATGTGCTTGCCCTCGGCGGTGTAGCCGGCATGTTGACCCTGATGGGCTCCGCTTCTATCAGCCGCTGGATCTCCTTCTACCGGTCCAGCCTTGACGTTGCTGCTACGGGCGATCTGGATCCCAGCGGTCCGTTGCTGTTTTGGAGCGCCGTGGAAGTGATGCGCTGGATCGTTCCCGTCCTGCTTGCCGGCATGACGCTGTCGGTCCTGTCCGGCTTGGCCCAGGGTGGCATCAACTTCGCCCCGAGCGCCTTGGCTTTCAAGTTCGAGCGCTTCAATCCGGCCACCAGGCTGGGGCAGATTTTCTCTCCCCTCGGCCTCAGCAACCTCTTGAAATCGTTGCTGCCGTTCGCCGCTATTCTTTGGCTGACCGTCAATTCCATTCGCGATCACTGGCCCATGATGGCCCACGCTTCCGGCCTCGGCTTGCGTGTCTTTGCCGGCTTTATCGGGGGCATGATCTTGACCTTGACGTGGAAGGCCGGCCTCGTCCTCCTCCTGTGGTCCGCGGTCGATTACGTGTTGACCGCCATGAAGATGAACAGCGACCTCAAGATGACCAAGCAGGAGGTGCGGGAAGAACACAAGGACACGGAGGGAAACCCCGCCGTCCGGTCGCGCATTCGCCGCCTGCAAAGGGCGATGCGCAAGAAGCTGTCGGTCAGAGCCGCCGCAACGGCCACCGTGGTGGTGACAAACCCTACGCACTATGCGGTTGCTCTCCGTTACGAACTGGAAATGCCCGCCCCGGTGGTCGTCGCCAAGGGACGCAACCTGATAGCCGGGAAAATCAAGCAGCTGGCCCGGGACTGCGGCATCATGGTGGTCGAAAATAAACCCCTGGCACAGGCGCTCTACCAGAGCGTGGAGGTCGGCGACTCCATTCCTGTCAAGTTGTATCAGGCTGTGGCGGAACTCCTCGCGTTGGTATTCCGTGCCGAGGCCGAGCTTCGCAAGGTCGCCGCGGAACGAAGCTCGAGAAATGCGTCCGGCCAGAAAACCGCGGGGGTCACGCCATGATCGCCCGCCTGATGACCTTGCTTCAGAAATCCGGCGAGTGGGTCGCGCCTATGGCGGCGGTCTTCTTGATTTTCGTCATGCTGGTGCCGATGCCGGGCTTTGCTCTCGATCTGCTGCTGACCGTAAGTATCACCGCTTCGATCCTGGTCCTCCTTACCTCCATCCAGATCCTGCGCCCGGCGCAATTTTCTGTTTTTCCCAGCCTGCTGCTGTTACTTACCCTGCTTCGCCTCTCGCTCGACCTGGCGGGTACGCGCCGCATTCTCCTGCATGGCAATGAAGGCACAGCCGCCGCAGGCAAGGTAATCGAAGCCTTTGGTCAATTCGTTGTCGGCGGGAATTACATTGTTGGCTTTGTCCTTTTTCTGGCTTTGATTGCTATCCAATTTCTGGTGATCAGTCACGGCGCGGTGCGCACGGCCGAAGTTACCGCCCGTTTTACCCTTGATGCCATGCCCGGTAAGCAGATGGCGATTGATGCCGATCTGAACGCCGGAATCATCAACGAGGCCCAGGCTCGCACCCGCCGTGAGCGCGTGGCGCGTGACGCCGAATTCTGTGGCGCCATGGATGGCGCGGCGCGCTTCAGCCAACGCGATTCCCTGGCCACCATTCTGATCACGGCCATCAACATCGTCGCCGGCTTCCTGATCGGCGTCTTTCAGCACGGAGTGCCTTTCCAGGAGGCGCTGAAAACCTACACCATCCTGACTGTGGGTGACGGGCTGGTGACCATCCTCCCGTCGTTGCTGGTCTCCGTAGCCGGCGGCATCGTCGTCACGCGCGCCACCTCAAAGGAATCGCTGGGCGTGAACGTAGGCCGCCAGCTCTTCGGCAGCCCACGCCTGTTGTGGATCGCCGGTGGCGCACTCTCTGCCCTGGCGCTGATTCCAGGTTTGCCCAAAGTCTCTTTCTTTACCCTCGCCGCCGGACTCATGTACGCAGCCTGGAAGATCAAGCCGCAACCTGCCGCGGAGGAGGTGGAAGAACTGGAGGCGATTGCGAAGTCCGCCCCGGCTGGTGGCCAAGCCGCCGCCACTCCAGACCCCATGGATGCGGTCCTCAAACTCGATGAACTCATGCTCGAGGTCGGCATGGGCCTGGTGCCGCTGGTCGACGTCAAGCAGGGCGGCCAATTATTAAACCGCGTGAAGTCCATGCGCAAAAACCTGGCTCAGCAACTCGGCTTCCTCGTTCCTTCCATCCATATCACGGACAACCTGTCACTCAAGGATCGCGAGTATGTGATTTATTTGCGCGGGGTCGAAATCACCCGCTGGGAACTGCGCCGCGACTGCTTGCTTGCCATCAGCTCCAATGCGGATGCGCCCGACCTGCCCGGCCAGGACACCCGTGAGCCTGCCTTCGATGTGCCCGCCAAGTGGATCTCCCCCCAAACGCAGGGACAGGCCATTGCAGGAGGATACGCGGTCGTGGATCCCACGTCGGTTCTGGCCGCGCATCTTGCCGAGGTCATCAAGCAGAACGCTCATGAGCTCCTCTCACGGCATGAAACCAGACGACTCATTGACCGGCTCAGTGAGTCTCATCCCAAGCTGGCCGACGAGCTCATTCCCAAGCTTCTCAGCCTGGGTGAAGTACAGAAGGTCCTGCAACAACTGCTCCGCGAGCAGGTATCGATTCGCGATCTGGGAACTATCCTTGAAACCCTCGTCGAGGCATCCGCGTTTAACAAAAACCCCATCGCCCTGGTGGAAGCAGTTCGCCACGCCCTGGGCCGCTCGTTGATACGTCCCCTATTGAATAGCGAGGGTCAATTGAGAGTTGTCACGCTCGATTCGGTTATCGAGGAGGAATGCTTGCGCGGGTCGAACCTCCCGCCAAACCAGACCGCCTCGACACCCCAACAGCTCTCACTCGCCCGCCGGGTGCTCGACGGCTTGCGCACAAGCTTCGGTCAGGAGATTAGTACCGCCCCGCCCGTTCTGCTCTGTTCATCTCCCGGTCGGTACTATCTTCGCCGTTTGCTGGAGCCGTTCATTCCCAGGATCGTGGTCATTTCCCCCGGCGAGATCCCGCCACTGACACCGGTCCAGTCTGTGGGAGTTCTCCGGTGAGGCGCCAGAGCGATCGTGATTCATCAAACAACAACGGCAGAGTATACGTCATGAAGAGAGTGGCTCAATGACGAGTCCAGAAAATGCATACCGGGCGACCGGCCAGGAAACCGAAGAACGAAACGAACTCGTGCTTCGGGAACTGCCACAGGTCTATTACGTGGCCGCAAGAATTCGCGAGCGCCTGCCAAAACACGTGGAAATGGAAGACCTGGTACAGGCTGGAGTCATCGGCCTGCTCGAGGCTTGCCGAAACTATGACAACGAGAAAGACGCGCAATTCTCCACCTTTGCCAAACATCGTATTCGCGGCGCGATTCTCGATAGCCTGCGCAAGCTGGATTGGGGATCCCGAGCTTTGCGGCGCAAGGGACGCGAGATCGCCTCGTCCATTGCCAAGCTCGAAACAAAACTCGGCAGGTATCCGCTCGAGGAAGAGATAGCGGGCGATCTGAAGATGCGTATCGATGAATTGCAGAACACCATTGCCCAACTGGACGGTCTGCTCCTGCTCGGCCAGTTGGCCAAGTCCTCCGCTCCCGGGAGCCATGCCGAATCTTTCGATCTGATCGAGTCCGCCCCCGCTGGGGAAGAAGACAATGCGCTTGAGCTCTGCCTGCGTGGAGAAATGAAAGAGCAGCTTGCAGAAGCCGTAGCGCGGTTATCCGAGCGGGAACAATTGATTCTCTCCCTGTATTACTACGAGGAACTGACCATGAAGGAAGTGTCCGAAGTGGTCGGCATTGCGGTATCCCGCGTGTCCCAGATCCATGCTGCCGCCATGCTCAAGCTGCGCGTGTCACTCGCTCATCTTCGACCCGCGATAAACGTTCACGCCTCGCCTCAGGTTACGAATCGCTCGCAGTCTAAAGGGCAGCCATGACCTCACCTCCCAGCGCACAGGAAACAATGACTGCGGCAAACCCCGGCGTCTCGCCGAGAACCCGGACCGTACATTCCTGCAACTTCCGCTACGCCGGCAGGTTGTCCAATGAGAACGCCCGCGCCTTGACTGCCCTGCATGAAAAGTTCGCCGTCAATACCACCAACGCGCTTGATGTCTATCTGGGAGCCTCGACTCGCCTGAAGCTCTTATCGCTGGAACAGATGGCCCTGCAAGACTACATGGCCGGCCTGGTCCCCAACATCTATCTCCTGCCGTCCGCCCTCAACGTGATGGAGAGCAATTTCCTTATGGAGGTGGACATTCGGCTCATCTTCCCTATCATTGATCTCCTGTTGGGCGGTTCCGGCACCACGACATCCGATGAGACGCGCGAGCTGACGGATATCGATGAGGAGATCATGGAGAGTATTACGAATCTCTTCGCGAAGGAAGTAGAGCGCGCCTGGCGCGTCCTCAATCTTTCCCTCACCCCCGGCCGGGCCATTAAAGCTGCCATGATCTCGCAGGTCTTTCCCGCGAACGAAAAGCTGGTCCTGCTGTTATTCGAAATGACAATCGGAAATACGACCGGACCCTTTAAAATCGTTCTGCCCACGTCGTTTGTCGGCTTCCTGTTGCGCCATTTGAAGGCGGCACAGTCCAAGAAAACATCCATTCTCCGCCATCTCCGCAATCCCACCCTGCGCGAACGGATTCTCGATTGCGACTTTAAAGTATCGGCGGATATTACAAATATGCGTGTGTTGGTAAAGGATCTGGTCGACCTCAAGCCCGGGGCGATTCTGAAAATAAAAGCTCAAGTGGATGACCCTGGCCGGCTCACTGTAGAAGGGGTCGACATTTTCGAGGCGTCGCCAGTTCGCATCGGCAGGTTGAAAGCTGCGCAACTCGGAAGCCGGTCAACAGAGCCGATGCCTTCAAAGGACTAGTATGGACACCAGCCAATCAGCCCGGGTTGTAGCCTTTTCCGATGCACTGTCCCGTGTATTGGTGACGGCCATTTCCGATGCCTGCGGGACGCCCTGGCTCGTCACCGCCTTACCCGATGCCGAATCCGTTGCAGAGGAAGCGGACCCAGTTCGTTTCATCCTGACGTGCGACGGTAGTCTTCGGGGCGACTGCCTGCTCCAATTTCGCCGCTCCGAAGCTATCACCCTTGCCTCGAAGTGCCTGGGAGAGAGTGCAGCTGAATTCGCAGAAGAGCAATCAGCAGCTCTGCTCAAAATAATCCAAACGTCAGGCTCTGGTTTTCCCGCTGCGCTTGCTTCCCAATACGGCGCCTTTACCATTCATGCTGGCCCAACCAGCGAGCCCCCCTCAAATCCCACGTGTACCGCTGAGTTCACGGCTAGTGATGACTCTGGAAATCGCGCTTCGATCAAGATGTTCCTGAACACCGAGCTTGACCAGGCTTTGGCCAGCCACCCCGCATCTGGCCCGGAAGCCCAGGAATCCGGCCAGCCTGACTCTAGCGATCCAACACTTTTGCTCCCCGAGGCAAAGAACCTGGACCTGGTCATGGAGGTTGAGCTCAACGTGACTCTGCGCTTTGGGCAACGCCAACTCACTCTGCGCGAAGTCCTCGAACTAACCAGCGGATCCGTCATTGAACTCGATCGTCAGGTGGAAGAACCGGTCGAGCTCCTGCTTGAGGGCAAAGTGATCGCCCGGGGAGAAGCGGTCGTCATCGACGGCAACTACGGTCTTCGGGTGACGGAAGTACCCCAACCGGCCCCTCCACCAATCCGGCAGTGACGCCGCTCGTGCCATGCTGACTCAAGGAGAAGCAGAGCAAACGACATGAAGCTGATTCCTTCTCTCTCCCCGCGGGCCTGGGCTGCGGGAGGCGTCACCATCAAATGCGAAACCTGCGATAGGACATTGCCTTTGCGGCACCTCGCGTCGCGAAGAACAGGAATCCGCCTGCGCGGATCCTGGTACTGTAGCGCACTCTGTTTCACTTCGGCTGCCGAAAAGGAGGTTTCCCGGATCCTGAAGTCGGCCAGAGATCATGCCGGCCACGTCCCACGCATGCCGCTCGGACTCAGCTTGATCAGCCGCGGTTTACTGACCGTTGAACCTCTGAAGAGGGCGACCGATGAACAGAAAGAAATCGGAGGCGAGATCGGTGAGCTGCTCGTGCGCAACGGGTCGGTCACCGAAAAGCAGGTAACCGCCGTCCGCGCGGCTGACTGGGGATGTCCCGTATTGAATCTGGCAAAACATGCTGAAGGCATTGGAATCAGCGTCCCGCGCACCTTGGCCAAGCGCTATTCCATGATCCCGGTCCATTACGTAGCGGCCACTGGTTTACTCTTGGTAGGCTTCGTTCACGGCGTCGAATACGGGTTGCTCTACGCCATTGAGCAAATGACCGGTTGTCAGACAAAACCGTGCTTCGTGAGCCCCACCGACTTCCAGATCCAGTTCGAGCGAACGTTCGAGCCTAAGGAAACTTCGCCTCGCGAGTTAAACTTCGAGAACACAGGCAGCGTCGACGAAATATCCCGGACCCTTTGCTTTCATGGTCTGCAGGTAGAGGCGGATGAAGCGCGGATAGAGAAATGCAAAGATTACCTTTGGGCGCGCCTGAAGTTCGCATCCGCGGCCATCGACTTACTCTTTAGAATTCCGCACACCTGAAAGGAAAGCGTGGGCCCTGTCGTCCCCCCGTAGTGGATCTCGAATACCCTTCCGTTTTAGAAAGATTGCCACAACCTGCCGATAAGGTGCCAACGGATGGGTAAGCATGCTGAATCAAGCGGTCGATCCGGTAACCGATCATAGCTGGGTTCCCTCGTCAGTCTGGAGCCGGGCTGGTTTCTGCGAACAAAATAAGGCGATCGCGAAAACATGCGACTTCCTCGACGACGTACCCGTCATGTCGGCAACCGTTCTTGGCCTGCAAATACTTCTCAATGAGCCTTCTATCGATTTGCGGATGGTTTCTGAGCTGATTCTGAGCGATGTGGGAGCCACTATTCGTGTTTTGCGCCTGGTTGGCCGGGAATACGAAGCTGTCGCCGAACACCCCAGCCGAATGGCTGATTGCCTCGCGAGCCTCGATGCGAACGCATGGTTCGAAGCCGTTTCGGCGCGTACCTTTGCTTGCGACGCGGAACAGGCGGCGATTACCGCACTCTGGGGTCATTGCCGCCTTGTGGCCCAGTATGCGCAACTGGTCGCGGAGTCGATAGAGGGAGTATCTCCCGAAGAGGCTTATCTGGTCGGGCTGCTGCACGAGATCGGTGATCTTCCCAGGATTCTCGGCCGTCGAATCAGCGCCTGCGAAGCCACAGAACTGCCGCTGCGAGGCATCGAGGGTTCGCTCCCTCCCTTCGTTCTTATTGCGATCCGCAGCATCGATGATTCCAGCGATCCTTGCCCCTGGAGGTTCATCCTCAGCGAAGCCCACAAACTCGCCGGCGCCGGGATCCACTGCTCCCTCTCATCGCTTTCTCATTGAGTCCTCATCTCCACTCCTGTTTCCCAATCGGCGTGAATTCGGGCTGGCGGCAAATAAAGGACATAGAGTCCATGCGCGCTGTGGCCTCCAGCGTGCATACCAATTGCCTGAGGGCGCGCAATGAACAGTGGATACTATGCAGCCTGTACCGCGCTGTTGGCTCGAACCCAATCTCTCGAGACCATAGCCAATAATCTGGCCAACGTGAGTACCGCGGGGTTTCGTGCGAGTCATAACATCTTTAGCTCTCTTCTCGCCGCCAGCGCAGACTCTCCTCTTTCCGTGGTCAACCAGGACGCCAATGACTATGGCGTCTTGAGCAGCAGCCAACTCGATACTTCTCAGGGGGCTCTGGTGAAGACGGGCAACGATCTCGACTTTGCCATTGAAGGGACCGGTTATTTTGCCGTACAAACCGCTGCCGGCACGGAGTACACCAGGGGAGGAAGCTTTCGTGTTTCTCCACGGGGGCAACTGATCACCGCGGCCGGCGACCCTGTCCTGGGTGAGAACGATCGCCCGATTACCATCCTCGGAGCCCCGATTTCCGTAAGCACAGACGGCACAATTTCTACGAATGGCGCCATCTCGGGACGGCTCAAGCTTGTTGAGTTTGCGCCCTCGGTACAGATACTGAGTGCCGGGAGTACTTACTTCACCGCTCCTGTGAACACCGCGACACCAGCCAAAAGCTCCCAGGTCAGCCAGGGAATGCTCGAGAGCTCCAACGTGAACCCGGTCACGAGTGTCATCGAGTTAATATCCGCCCAGCGTGACGTGGAAACCATGCGCCACGTACTTACTCTGTTTAATTCCGATTTGGATAGGACGGCAGTACAGGACATACCCCGCCTGAGTTAGTCACGGGTAGACTCCTGGCCAGCCACGTTCGAAAGGAAATGTTATGTTTCGTGCGCTTTACACGGCCGCCAGCGGAATGACGGCACAACAGTTGAATTTAGACAACATCGCCAATAATCTCGCCAACGCCAATACAACCGGGTTTCAGCAGCGCCAGGTCAACTTCGTCGATCTTCTTTATCAGAACGAGATCATGCCGGGAGCCGCCGCCACCCAGCAGACCACTGTCGCGGCCGGATTGCAATTAGGTCTCGGCACGCGGCCGGCAGAAACCGAGATCATGCAGACCCAGGGCGACTTCACCACGACAAACAACCCGCTCGACCTGGCTATTCAAGGTGAGGGGTTTTTCCAGATTCTTTTGCCTAATGGGCAAATAGGTTACACCCGCGACGGTTCCTTCCATCCTGACTCGCAGGGCGCGCTCGTCACCGCCGATGGCAACCCGTTACAGCCCGCCGTTACCATCCCCGCCGACGCTA
>JBARKD010000570.1:0-5384 GCA_049800615.1 Acidobacteriaceae bacterium
GCGCGCCGCCGGGTTCTCCGGAGTATCGGTCATGGCTCCGGGCCCTGTCCGTAGTACCTTCGACAATTCTCCGCCAAGCGGGCATTCGGGCATACTCATCGGCTTTGTCGGCGGTGCGCGCGCGCGCGCCTGGACGACTCTTTCCGCAGCGGACCGGCGTGCCGCGGTATTAGGCGGCTTTGCCGCGGCTTTTGGTGACGCCGCTCTCAATCCAACCGAATACTTCGAATTTCAATGGCCCTCTGAGCAATGGTCCCGCGGTGGACCGGTAGGCTACGCCGGTCCCGGAGTGCTGCTCGATTACGGAACCACGATTCGCCAACCAGTTGGCCCGATCCACTGGGCCGGCACTGAGGCCTCAACTTTTTGGAATGGGTACATGGAGGGAGCCGTTCGCTCCGGAGAGAGAGCCGCCGGTGAGGTGCTTCAGTGTCTTGGTGGATGACGAACAAGTTTCGTCGACCAGCGTGTCCATCCTCATCAGGCAAACGTAGCACCCATCGAAAGGAAAAGGGATCGTGATTCAGGAAAAAACTGAGCAGCAGAAGTTCTTAGTCTCGCGAATAGATTGGTTCCCTGTTGCAGTCCGTGTCTTTGCTCTCCTCGCGGTGACGGTCTTAAGCGTGACTCCAACCCACGCTCAAGACGATACCTCTGCCGTTCCAAACCCATCTTGTGGCGACGTGCAGCCACCCGTTTCCAATCCACAAAATGCATACGGCCACGTCCCGATTTATCTTGTCCCTTCGGCGCACCGCAACACCAGTCGGTCTGTCAGGCAACGGAGGCCCCGGCCCCGGGTATGGTTGCCATCTCGTTCGACGACGATCGTGTTCTTGCCGATGCAAGGGGCGACCCCGGCCACGGCCCGAATCTCGACACGGACACGGTCAGCGAATTTCCATACTCGGCGCCAGGTTCCCAGCCGGTGATAAGGTCCGCCTTCACTTTTTCGAACGGAATGCGTTTTTCGTGGCGGCGCGACTCCGAAACCAGGACATCCTCGATGTCTTCCCAGAGTGCGCGATGTTTTTTCAGGTCGATTTGAACGGCAACCTTGCGGCCTTTCTCATCGGTAACGAAATGGATTCCGGTCATGGCTTCATTATCCTTCACGTATGGCTTCGGCGCACCCTACACCTCATTGTACCGGCCTGCAAATCGCCCTCAATTCCCAGCGCCCTTGAGACGCACCTTCCCTGTTTTCAGCGCCTTCGCCAGCGCCGCCGTGTCTACCCCGGCTATCGCACGTTCCGCAGCGTCGGCAGCAAACGGGCCTTCAATCCAGCGCATAAGCGCCGCCTTCGTGGACTCGCCCATCTGGGACGCGAGACGTCGTCAAACCTCAGTCCTTAGAAGATAATTCGCATTCTCGCGCTGAGAAGAGTCGTGGTGTAAGCCCGGGTCGCGTAAGTGGGATGAATGGAAACTTCTACATCCGGCCCAACCTCGACACTTTGCGTTAGACGAAGGCGATAAAACGACTCAAACACACTCTCATGGTGGTTGGCAGGGGCGTTCGGTTCACTGTAATTGATTGCGGCGCCGAACATGTCTCCCCGACGTCCAAATGGATGAACCTGAGCCAACCCGATTCCGTATTCATCTCTAATAGCCGTTCCGGTGCTGGTCGCGAAGCTAAATCTTCCAAAGGGCGTCCAGCCGTCAAGCAATTCATGGTCGAACTCAAAACCGCCGCCATATCCACTTCCGCGATCCTTGGTATCGTCTCGCCACATGCCCGCGCGATAAAGCCGATACTTTTCACCAATTGAACCTGAGGACCAGCCTACTTCAACGCCTTCCGCGTATTTTCGATCGACCAGCGTTTCGATATTTCTCTGCTGTGCGCCCTCCGTATCCACGGCGAGAGCGTGGACGAAAATACGCCTGGTAGCCTGGAATTCAACCGCCGCGCCACCGGCGTAGGTCCCGTCCGAGGCAACGGCAAGGTTACCGTCGTTTGCCCCATTTAAAAACTGCGTTCGTTCGTCGTTGTTGAACATGCTGAGGGTCACGTATTCGTTAGGGTGTATCTTGCCCACATAAAAGGAAAGCCTCTTGCTGAGGAAGTCCTGGCGCCAATAGAGGATGTTCACAGTGATTGGTTCTTGAGGGCCTCCTCCCTGCAGGCAGTTTAGATAGAGCCCCGAACCGAGTTGATCGCTCAGATTGAACTGCTGACTCATACCAATGTTGGTTCCGGAACGAATAAGCAGGCTGATGGATCCCGCAGTGCTTTCGTGATCGTACACAGACCACGCTCCGGTGAAATCGAGGCGTCCGCTGGGTTGATTGTGCCGGACCCCGTCCGGCGTTATGATCGCATACTGGTTAAGGACCGTATAAGTCGCGCCAAATTTCAACCGTAGAGAGTGAATACTATGATCTACAAGCATGTTGATTGGCCGCAAGATCGGGGCTACGGGATCCGGCTGGATAAGTGGGTTCGCGGGTATCTTCGACAATGCAATTGCATCTGCATCGAGCTCCTGTTTGAGTTCGTCCGGGTGGGGGTCGCCGGTAGTCGAAGGCGGGCTTTGGGCTGGTGCGCCCGGCTGGTCCACGGGTGCAGCGCTTACATTCCCGCTTTGGCCGAAGGCCAACAGGCTGGATGCAAAGAGAAGCGAAGGCAAATGGGTTCTCACGTGTCTCTTTCTCAATGCCACCATGTCTCCTGATTACGCATCGAAATGCCCGGCAAAGACCACCAGTCAATGATCGGTCTGCCCGGACACGCAACTAGAGATGTCATTGGGGCAGCGATGGCCGCATATGCAAGATGAGACGAAGGTATTGGTCGATACCCTAGTACCGGCTTGATGGGCCACAGTCTCATTCCGGTTCTTCTCTGGGCGGCTTCGCACCCGGTTGCAGTTGGTCAAACAGCCAAATTCTGGCCAGCGCCCAGTCGCTCTTCACGGTTCGGGACGTGAGCTGAAGCAAGACGCTAATTTCTTCGAAGGTCAGCCCGCCAAAGTAACGCAGCTCCACGACCCGCGCCTGACGCGGATTTACCGTCTCCAGTTTTTTCAACAAATCGTCGATCTGTTGTACCTGCTCGAGTTTTTCCGGCGCGATGGCGAGTTCCTCCTCCATCTCTACCCGCTGCAGGGCGCCACCGCGGTGTTCGGCATTGTGTGCCCGCGCATAATCGACCAGCACGCGGCGCATCACCTGGGCCGACAAACCGATAAAATGAGCACGATTCTTCCAATCGATCTCCTCGCCCGCCAGGCGCAGGTAGGCTTCGTTGATCAGCGCGGTCGCCTGCAAGGTGTGGTCGGGGCGTTCTCTCCGCATATACGCTTTGGCTAGCCGGTGCAGTTCTGAATACACCAGCGGCAGTAAGTCCTGGGCCGCTTGCGAATCGCCCGCCTGCATAGCTTTGAGCAGTTGGGTCACTTGCCCGCTGTCGTTTTCCATCAATACCTCCCGATATGATGCATGCGTGTCAATGACTGATCCGCGGCCGGGCAGCGGAATTTTTCAGCTACTCGCTCACGAGTTAAAGCTTGCCGAGCAGGCTGCTGAAAAACAATCTGGCGGCCCGACGAGCCCACAAGATGTGGCGAACTGCTTACGCAGGGACACAGTATTTGGCGCCTCGCTCGTTGCTTCGGCGCGTTTTTCAGCAGCCTGCTAGGGGTGCGAAAGATCGAGGATTGCCACATCCGAGCGCTCCTCTACGCGTTCGAGGACGACTTCGCTGCCATCCGGAGATATGTCGAAGTCGCGAATGTCGAAGTCCGGAGGGAACTTAGTCAACTGGCGTTCCGCCCCCGTCTCCAGATCGATGAGCCAGAGATTCTTATGTTGAATCTCTCCACGCAAGAGAATGAGCGTCCGTCCACCAGGAAGGAAGGCGAGGCGACGGGCGCCCCGGGTCAGGGTCAACGCGGGCAGGGGATGGGGCAGAGCCTCCGCCGTCACAGCCTTCACCGGAAACGTCGTACCGATGTCGGCTCCGGAGTAGACCACGAAGTGACCATCGGGAGCCCAGGCGGGATCGAGCGAATAGTCCCGGACAAAAAGAGCAGGGGATTGACCGTTGACCGGTATGCGAAAGAGTTGCGGAACGCCGTGTTGGACCACCGCTGTGGTGATGGATTGGCCGTCTGGCGTCCAGGCAGGAGAACCTTGCAAACTAAGAGAATCGGTCACGAGCCGGAGGTTGGTACCGTCGGCCTGCATCACGTACAAGGGCGTTTGCCCTTGCTGAGTGACTGAGAAGGCAACGGAGTGTCCATCGGGAGAGATTGCAGGGCCGCCAAGGATTCGCGCTTCCTGACCGCTCCACAATTCGGTACTGCCTCCGTTGGCCAATTTCCAGATGCCCTGGCCTGTCCCCTTCTCAGAAATATAAAGAAGATAGTTTGGACCGAGTCGTGGAGAGGATCCCGTATTGGTTGTCAGCGAAAGCTGGGCCGCCGGCGACACCGCGGCGGCTGCGTCCGCGATCCGCAACCGCCAGAGTGTTCTTTTTGGACTGGCGCGCGTGGCGACGAGGCGGCGGCCGTCCGCGCTGGCCGCAAGAGAGGTGTACCGGTCAAGCCCGGAGGTAAGCCGGTGCGGAATACGGCGTTCGACGTCCACGCTATAGATGGACGGCCCCGAACCATCGGAGTCGCCGGCGAGGTACATGAGTGTCCGCCGGTCCAACAGGACCGGGTAGCTCACACGCCCATTGTGCGACGTGATGCGTTCAGGATTTCCGCCGGTGGCTCGGATGCGCCAGATGTCCAATTTATCCGGCAGGGAGCCCTGAACCAAGTAGATGAATTTCGCGTCCCGCGACCACAAGGGAAAGTGAGAGTGGAGCCCGGGAGGGGCAGTGAAAATCGCCCGGCCTCGCGACTGCCGGTTCCCATCTGAGACGAATAGCGGATCTCCTGGACCGGGCGTGTGGTACACGAGCCTGGAGGCGTCGCGCGACCAATCGAACTCGGCCACACCCTCGAGATAGGGTCTCGGCGCCCCCCCAAGAGTCGGCACCGCCCAGACGTTTATGTCGCCGGCACTTGTGCCGTCGTGGCTACGACCCCAGTAGGTAACGAAAGAGCCGTCGGGCGAGAAACCCAAAGCCCGGATCGATGGGTTGACGAGCTCCGGAGCGTTCCCGTGGGTCAAGTTGTGGAGCTGTCCCGAACCGATTTGTGTAACCCAAACGTCCATCTGCCCGTCTCTGTCCGACAGGAATGCCACAAAATGACCGTCAGGTGACAACGCAGCAGCCTGCTCCTGTCCCTCGAAGTCTGCAATCGTCTGAAATTTTGCGTCGGTGATCGGATTTCGCCAGAAATATTCTTTGCTCTCTAACCAGAGCCCCGCGCCGACGGCCAGTGCGAAAAAAAAGGCGGCCGCCAGTAAGGCAAACTTTCTTC
>JBARKD010000571.1:0-4782 GCA_049800615.1 Acidobacteriaceae bacterium
AGCCGCTGAGGGTACAATTTCCGCCCCCAGACAAACTTGTCGTCCCGACCGAAATGCAGAGATCTGCAGTTACACCGTGTGGTCGCTGAGGGCTCTTAGCCACGCACACCCTGCAGCGGATCCGCCGGACTTAACCGCTGAAGTAAAAATGCCTCCGCTCGCTGATAACCGCCCTCTATGCCGCGAAATGCAGCCACCTGATCCTGCAGCGCGTAGTAACGATCGGGCGTTTGGCTGGCGTGTGCATAGCAGGCAGCTCGTTTGATTGGTTCCGTCGCAGTTATGTCGATATAGTGTGTCGGTGAGAACTGCAACGTATCTTCCCCATCGGAAACCTCATAATAATAAAGAGCAAAGCTATGCTTACTCTGCCGCCATGCGTCGTAGGTCAGCATGGTAATCGCCCGATGATCGCGGTGGTTGTCGATGGGCCACTGGGTAAACACCACGTCTGGCTTCTCAGCAGTGATGAGTTTCGCGTATTCCTCATAGTGCGAGTTGTCTACGATGGCATGGCCGTTGATTTGCCCCGCGTAGGCGGGTCGCGCCTTCAGGATCTCGCAAGCCTTCCTCGCCTCGGCAACCCGTGTGTCCGCGGCGGTCGGAGGCCACGCTCCGTCGTTTAAATACAGGAGAACAACTTCGTGGCCCAGGCTGGTAAGCCGGGCAACGGTGCCACCGCAGCCGTATTCCGGGTCGCCCGGATGTCCGCCGGTAACGATCACCTTGAGTCTCTTCACCGGCTGCTCGCCCGTAGCGGCCTGGACTTCTGCAAACGCCGGGAGAAGCGGGTTCCCAACAACCAGGTCGAACGCCAGAAGCCCGGCCCCTCTTACGACGTTCCGTCGCGTAATTTCCACGTGAAAAGCCTCCGCAAAAATCGAATCTCTAACATCTAGGGTTCGCTCTTCCATGCCGGCAGCGAGGCAAGCAACGCTCCCAGATCCCGTTTCATATACGAGATTCGTGCGCGGACATCCTGCAGCATGGCGCTCCGGTCCTCAAAATCATCAATTGTCAGTTTCAAATCTTCTGAAGGTTGGCTGGTTAAACGATCGATCTTTTCCGTGCTGGATAGTGAATCGATCCGCCGCACCTGGACCCAGGTCTGTAATAAGTCTTGCCTCCGGGTAACCCCCGGCGGCCCAACTGGGCTCGGCTCGTTGAGGAAGATCCATAGGGTCTCCGGATACCGGCTATTCGGCAGAGTCGCGCGATCAAAGAACTGCGCCAGCATATTGGACTGGAATTCGAACGCTCTGCTCTTGCCTTTCTCTTCGTGGATCCCCGTTAATGCGAATCCCGCCGAAAGCGCGCCGGCGCCGATGCCGACAGCAGCTGCGGGCTTGGTCAGGTTGGATGACAGTTGCAGCCCCGAGCTGGTCGCGCCGATCGAGCCCCCCAGTAGCACGCCGAGCAGATTGGTCCGGCTGACGACGCGGTCGCGACGGTCGGCTAAATATCCACGAACTTCGTTGGCTCTGGCAATCTCATTGTCGATCTGGGCCAGGGTCGCATCTACCTGCAGCGAGGCCGCCATCACCTGCTCGGAGATGTGTTGGTGCAGCCATAGAATCTCCCACCGGTCTACCCCGGCGCTTCGGCCCGATAGCTCCTTCAGTCTTGCTAATTCACCGGATACTTGAATCAGTTCCGCCGTGCTCTCCGGCGGTGTTGCGCTCGTTGACGGCGCTGCCTTGGGGGACGTGCCTGTTTGCCCCCAGATAACCGCGGGGAAAATCGCCAATGTCAGCAAGGCCACGCTACGAACGGGGTTCATGCCCAGTATGTTATCGTCTCTCGGAGTTCCTTCAGAAACACACTTTGCACTCATGAGGTGAGCCATGCCCTGCGACCCGGCGGAATTGAAACATGTCCCCCTTTTTGCCCTGCTCGACGACGATGAATTAGGGGTCCTCGCCGCCCAGGTGGATCTGAAAACATTCACCCCGCGCCAGCGCATTTACAAAATGGGCGACCCGGGCATGCATGCTTACATCCTGATATCCGGGAGTGTGCAAGTGTCTACGGTCGATGAAGATCATCAGGAAGTGGTGGTCGATCAACCCGGGCATGGGGAGTTCTTCGGCTTCGCCTCCATGCTCGAGCAAACGCCTCACCAGACCACCGCCATGGCCAACGAAACCGCGATCTGCGTGGAAATCAGCCGTGACGACATCGCCACGTTATTGCAGCGCAAGCCGATGGCCGGTATGGATATGCTGACCGTTCTGGGGCACCAGTTCCATGCTTCTCAGCAGCTCGTCCGCATTCGCGCCAGCCGCAACATCAACGAAGTCATCGAAGATGAGTACACCTTCGCCGAACGCATCGCTGACGAAGTAGCTAGCTTCGGCGGCTCATGGACCTTCATCATCAGTTTTTTGGCCCTGCTCGTCGTTTATACCTGTATCCAGATTTTTCTCAGGACCAAGGCCTGGGACCCGTATCCATTCATTCTGCTGAATCTTTTTCTATCCATGCTTGCGGCCATTCAAGCCCCGGTCATCATGATGAGCCAAAACCGTCAGGACAAGAAGGACCGGCTGCGCAACGAGCTGGATTTTGATGTCAATCGTCGTGCCGAAGCGGAAATTCAAAACCTCTCCCGCAAGTTGAATCTCTTAATGGACAAGCTGGATGACGTAGAGTGCGTCCTCCGGGACCAACTGCCCAGCCCGGCCGCCGCAAAGCCAAGCTGACGTAAGTGCAGCAGCCTGCCGAAACCGCCCACTCCTGTCTCCGCATCCAAAAAAAGGGAAGGAGTAACATACGTTAAGGGTTTCTGACATGACATCAACCGCTCTTCCCAACGAAGTTAAGATTGCCCAGACGCCGCCTATACCCACTTTCCAGACCGTCGAACAGGAAAGAACGCATCGCAAGCAGCGCCTTGCCTCTGCTTTCCGTTTGTTTGCCAAGTTTGGATTCAGCGAGGGTGTCGCCGGACACATCACGGTCCGCGATCCGGAGCGGGAGGACCACTTCTGGGTTAACCCCTTTGGCATGCACTTCGCCCACATTCGCGTATCCGACCTTATTCTGGTTAACGAGAAGGGCGAGGTCGTCGAGGGCGCACGGCCCGTCAACGAATCGGCCTTCGCCATTCATTCCCGCGTTCACATGGCAAGGCCTGACGTAGTTGCCGCCGCGCACGCCCACTCTCTTTACGGAAAGACTTGGTCTGCCATGGGCCGGCTTCTGGATCCGCTGACCCAGGACGCCTGTGCGTTTTATCAGGATCACGGCCTGTTCTCGGATTACACCGGCGTCGTCTACGACAGCTCGGAGGGTGATCGCATTGCCCAGACGCTAGGGAATCGCAAGGCGGTCATCCTGCAGAACCATGGCAATCTCACCGTGGGCAGCACCGTCGACGAAGCGGCCTGGTTGTTCATCGCCATGGATCGCAGTTGCCAGTCACAGCTGCTTGCCGAAGCCGCCGGAAAACCCGTGCCCATTGCGCATGAAGCTGCTGTGGTCGCCCATCAGCAGGTCGGCAATCCGCGCGTGGCTTGGTTCCAATATCAGCCCCTGTGGGATCTAATCGTTCGCGAGCAGCCCGACCTGCTCGACTAACGCCCGAGAATAGCTCTAGCCCAGCCACTGAGGATTATTCGCTGTCCCGTCATAAATCTTCGACGATTTATACGCCTCGAATTTTCCCGCTCCCGCAATCGGCGCTGTCTTTTGCAGAATAGCCATCTTCTGCTGCGTATTCAGCGGCTTGAAATTTCGCGCCACGCCCAGCGCCTGTTCCAGCACCTGCATCGAATCGCAACCGGTAATGGTAACCGTAACCGGCACACTCATCGCATAGTGCAGCGCCTCCGCAGCCATTACCGTGTTTGTCTTTGGGATCGCTCCGTTAGCCAACGGTTTCATTCCCAGCACCGCCATGCCGTGCTTCTGGGCCACGGGAATAACCTTCTGCTGGAAGCTGTCGTAGTGCTGATCCAGCGCATTCACTGGCATCTGCACCGTGTCGAAAGTGAATCCCTGCTTGTCTGCGGTTTCGATCATGTGCAGGTGTATCTCCGGGCTCTTGTGCCCGGTGAACCCGATAAAGCGGATCTTTCCTTCCTTTTTCGCCTGCTGCAGCACCTCCATCACATTGCCCGCCTGAAAGGCCTGCTCGGGGTCGCCCATCCGAATCACTTCATGCAACTGCAGCAGGTCGATGTGATCCGTCTTCAGCCGCGATAGAGATTGCTCGATTTGCTGCCGTGCTGAAGCACCCGTCCGCCCATCGATTTTCGTCATCAGGAAGGCCTTCTCACGGTAGCCGTCCTGCAACGCAATCCCCATTCGCTTTTCGCTCTCGCCGTCGTTGTAATCCCAGCAGTTGTCCAGAAAGTTAATGCCCTCGTCCAACGCCCTTCTCACGATGCGAACCCCCTCGCCTTCGGGAACACTGGAGAGGCCTATGTGGTAGCCGCCAATGCCCAGGATCGAGACTTCCACGTCGGCGCGGCCAAGCTTGCGTCGTCCGATCCCGTTGACCGTACTCACAGCAGGCAGCGGAGTATTCGCTGCCGCTCCTTCCAACTTCGTCTGTGCCGTAAGGTTTTCCCCAGCCAGACTCCGCAATCCAGCCAGTACCGCCGCCCCTTGCTTGAGAAAACTGCGCCTTTTCATTTCGACTCACCTCCGCAATGGCTCCTGACGTCGTTCAAATTCTACAACTGCCCATCCGTTAGGAGCGACTGAGGCGCATGTGGAAGATCAAGCGAGGCATGAACCGCGACGCAACGGCCGGACCTGCGACAGAATTGTCATCCC
>JBARKD010000572.1:0-4458 GCA_049800615.1 Acidobacteriaceae bacterium
GCGGCCAGTTGACAGAGCGCGTGAAGCGCGCGCCCTACTCGGTGGTTCTGCTTGACGAAATCGAGAAGGCGCACCCGGATGTTTTCAACATCCTGTTGCAAGTGTTTGAAGACGGCCAGCTCACCGATGGTTTGGGCAACACGGTGGACTTCAAGAACGCCATCATCATCATGACTTCGAACATCGGCGCGCGCCACTTGCAAAAGCGCGAAGGCCTGGGTTTCCAGTCAACCAAGGAAGCCATGATCTCCGACAAGGTCGAGGATCTGGTAAGGAACGAGGTCAAGCGCACCTTCAACCCCGAGTTCCTGAACCGGTTGGACGAAATCATCCTGTTCAGCGCGCTGACTGAGAACGACCTCATTCAGGTCCTGGAGCTTATGGTCAGCCAGCTGAACCAGAATCTGGCGCAGAAATCAATCACCATGACCGTAACCGACGAGGCCAAGAAGTGGGTCCTCAGTCAGACACTCAGCGATCGCAGCTACGGCGCGCGTCCGCTGCGGCGCGCCTTGCAGAAGTACGTCGAAGATCCGTTGTCGGAGGCGCTGATCCAAGGCACCATCACCACGCGGCCGGCGTTCATCGAGGTCTTCCTCGAGGACAACAAGCTGTACTACCGTCCGGTGGACTCGCACGAAATCGAGGGCGTGCTGCTATACGAGAACTAGAATTTTTAAGTTTAATTGGCAGAGGCGGACCAAGTGGGTCCGTCTTCTGCTTTTCTCGGCTCGCCGGTCAGTGATTCAGGATGCCATTTGACCGTTTGACCATGGCTGCCAGAAGCACTTCGAGCGGCGTCTGCGCGGGCAACGACAGCACGAGGTACTTCAGGCAATCGCGCAGGTGGTTGCTGGGTTCAGCGCGCAGAGCGGATCGTGAGGAAAATTGATTGCTTATTTCCGAGAGAGGCTTCCGACCGAAGATTTCCGTCGTGTATTGCCCCTAGAACCCACCTGCTCTGCCGCCCAGATGCCGAGAGAGGCACTTTCCCCACCTGCGGGACCCGTAACCGATGCATGTGGGATTCCACGGAGAGAGGACGCAGGGAGGAGGCGCGCCGACGATGGGAGAAATGTGAATGTCGGGGTCGGCATCTTTCTAGAGCTGAGGAAGTCCATCTCTGGTTACTTCCTGTTTGCCGACAAACCGGGAGTTATCTCGCCGCCTCCAGGGTTACCCCGTCATGGGTTCGACATGCTCCTGCCAGAGCGATCCCCAGCCGTGAATTCCGTTCCGCCAGGATCGCACTCGCCATGAAACCTGAATCGCACTCAGCTACCACCGAGCCGCTCGCTCATTACTCTTTATCCCGATACTCGCCAGGAACATCATCCTGCGGCACCTCATGCGTGCGAACCTCCTTCTGGTCAGTTTCACCAGCGTGTTCCACGCCCGCCACTGCGTCGGCCTCGAACGCGTTTCCTTCCTCGATCAACTCGGCCACACTCTCCGAATCCGCACCTTCGATGTTGGACAATCCCTGTAAATCTCCCGATTGCCCGCCCGACCTCTCTCTCAGTGCTTCGGGTGCAAAGGCCTCCGTATCCACGCTCTGGCTTTTTCCCCGAACCCGTGTCCTGAGTGCGGTCGGCGTCCTCGCACTGGTTGTCTTCTTGCCGAGGGCCTTCGTTTTCACCGCCGCCTTTTTCAAAGCGGGCTGCTTCTTCGCCAATTTCTTCTTCGGAGTTACCCTCTTCTTAGCCAGGTTCTTTTCAACCGTCTTCTTCAGCGGCGTTCCTTTCTTCCCGGCAGATCCCTTCGGCTTCCTGAGCTTCTTGTTAGTTTTCTTCTTGGCCATCCGCGCAGTCTACCACCGGCACATGCGTGCTCACGAAACCGAGCTAGACGCATAGCGAGGAAACCCACGGGACTAGCGACCCAGTTTCCGCCATCAGTAAGCGACGCAGGACCTGAGGCAACCATCCTTTTCCAACTGCCCACGGACCACCTCACGCTTCGTCAAACGTGGCATACGGAGTTGAATTTCGCAGGCGAATGATCTAATTACTTCCGTCTTGCCGACCATCCACGAACTTGGTTGCTTCCAGATGACAAGAGCGGCGGCCGACAATCGCATTCGCGAGGGCACGATCAGCCGAGCTTTTGTCGGACGCTCGCAATCCGGGAAGCAACAGGCCGAGATCGTGGCGGTACGTTAACGCTTCCGGCGGGTTGCTGACCCTCACGGCTGGCGTGGAGTTTTTGTTGGGTATGGAACGTCGGGGCGAGGGTCGGGAACGAAACCATTCCTGTTGGGCATCTTTACGCGAGGCAACGTCGTTTCATTTAGCTGAGCTTCCTTGTCAAGAATTCCGTTGAGGTAAAGAACGAACGCCGTAACGGCATAGGTTTGGTCAGGGGTAAGGGTTCCGGGGCGAGCATACGGCATTTTCCGGTGGATGTAGTCCCAAACAGTGGTCGTATAGGGCCAGTAACTTCCAACAGTGCGTAGTGGATTGCTGCTCTTCAGCGTGCCTTGGCCTCCGGCCAGCGCGGGATACTGCAACATTCCTTGACCGCGATCTCCATGACAATTCGCGCAGAGGGTCTCATAGATATCTTGTCCTTGTACGACCGTGCCGCGTCCCTTGGGTAAGCCAGAGCCATCGGGGGCTACGGAGATATCCAGTTCCCGAACCTCTTCCGGTGTCGCCGGTCTTCCCAATTTGTACTGTTGGCTTTGTCCGAGCGCGGCTATGGCTACAGCCGTGAGAGCGCAGGTGATGTACAGTGCGGTTTTATTCATGGCTGACCTCTCCGTTTGCGTGGACATACCAGATTTTGATTCCGTTGTAGTGGTCAGTGGCGTGGAGTCCGCGAACCGCGACGAGTTCGTCTCGCGTAGGCTGCAGATAGCCGGTTTCGTCCGTGCATTTCGATTGAAGTGAAGTTTCCTTTCCGTCCCACCACCACGGAAGCTGAAAACGCGTGAGGGCCTTCGGGAGAATCGGCTCATTGAGTTGCGCCTCCTGCCAAGTTTTTCCGCCATCGGCCGAAACCTCGGTCTTGGTGATTCGTCCTCTGCCGGACCAAGCTAGCCCAGTGATTTCGTAGAATCCGGGACCCGATAGCTGCTGGCCTCCAGCAGGCCGCGTAATCACGGACTTGGCTTCCATCACGAATGTGAACTGCCTAGCGGTTCCATCGGGCATGAGGTCGGTGTAGTGGGCCGTTTCATAGGCGCTCATGTAAGGCTGATCGACGACTTGCACGCGGCGGAGCCACTTTATGTTCACGTTGCCCTCCCAACCGGGAACGATGAGCCGTACGGGATATCCCTGCTCGGGGCGCAACGCTTCGCCGTTTTGGCCGTAGGCGACGAGCACGTCGTCAAGTGCTTTCTCAAGCGGGATGCTGCGGGCCATCCTGCCCGCGTCCGCTCCCTCGGCCACCATCCAACGAGCGCCTGGTTTCAGGCCCACTTGGTCGAGCAGGGTTCGCAGTGGCACACCAGTCCATTCACTGCAACTCAAAAGGCCGTGGCTTCTCTGCGGGTTCCTGGCTGGGCGGGCTATCTGCTCCCCACCGCTATTACCAGCGCATTCGAGGAAGTGAATTCTCGAAATCGAAGGCAGGCGATGAAAGTCTTCCATCGTAAAGACCAAGGGGCGCTCCACCAAGCCGTGAATCATTACCTCGTGATGCTGAGGGTCGATTTCAGGGACTCCCGAATGATGAACCTCGTAGTGCAAATCCGAAGGCGTGATGATTCCAAACAGATCCTGGAGAGGCGTTCTGCTATAGCTGGATGCCGGTGTGGTTGTGTTTGGAAGGAAGCGAACCACCGATTGCTCGAACGGCGAGCGTTCGCCGTAGGGGCGCGGCGGCGCTCCCAGTTCCTTTGGAAAATCGGCGCCGGAGACGCGCATGGCACCAAGGGTTGCGCCCGCAGTTGCTAAGAACGCTCGTCTCGTAAGCCGATTTCGCGTCATTACTTTTCTTCCTTTCATTCCATCGAATATCGACGATGTTCTATTAATTGGCCGATCCCTGCTCCGCCTTTTGAGTCATGTTTTCATCACACGTTGAGGATCACACGCGCGGCGTGAGGAAATTCAGCCAAACACTTGCGGTTTACCTGGTAATACATGAAAGTTCCGCGACGCTCGGCAAGAACAAACCGAGACTCGCGAAGAATCTTCAAATGATGCGATATCGACGGCTGCTGAATCGGAAAATGCTTCACGATCTCGCAGACGCAGACAGGTTCGTCATTGTTGGCCAGTAAGTTGAGAATGCGAATACGCATCGGGTCGGCAAGGGCTTTGAAGCAACAGGCGTACTCCTTCGCGCGAGACTCGGTGATCTTGGCAGACTTTGTCTCGGGGCAACAATTGGCGGTCGTGCATTTTGTGGTCGCTGGCACGGCGATGTCGACGACAAGAGTGCCAGATTCATCGAAGAATGTCAATGAATCGTGAGAGCTATCGTTGCGAAAAGTCGTCTCGGCAGACC
>JBARKD010000573.1:0-5038 GCA_049800615.1 Acidobacteriaceae bacterium
AGCGCCTCGCTCGTTGCTTCGGCGCGTTTTTCCGCAGCCTGTTTAGCTCCGCCACACCATTGTGGCACTGAAGAGTTGGCGGCATTCCGCCTTGGCCGTTTCGGTGCAATATCCCCTGTTTTGCTCGCGAGATCAGTTTAGAAAAAGCATACTCTCGACGAAGAAACGGGGTAATGACAAGGTTCCGGATGTCTGTTTGAGCGGGACAGCGCAACATGCAAGAACGGCTCCGGCTGTGTTTTGTTTAGAGCTGCGAAGCCAATACGAGTGCAGTACAAGGTTAGACAGGCGCGATGTGCTTGAGAAGGATGCTGTAAATGGGGACCATCACGAACTTGCTTACTCAATCAGCGAACTCCCACAATCAATGGGGTGGCTACCTAAATCACGGTACATCGCACTTTCTGATGTCTGCCCTCGGTCGTTTTATGGGGGTGCGCTCATTCATGGTCTGGCTGCATCGCCAGGGGACGCCTGAATTGTCGTCAGATACCGGTCCAACGATGGTCGAGAGCGTGGATGTCAATGATGCGGTCCTCAGGATTTGTCATGATGGTTTTTTTCCCGGACTGCGTCTTCGCAAGGAAGTGGTTGAAGAGTTCCTGTCGTTTTGTTCGGCAGCGACTTGCTTCGGCGATGGCAAGGCCGAATTTCCTTTTCGGTATGGTGACAAGAGCACTGCGGAGCACCGGGCTGGGCGGCCATTCAGACGCGGTATGTATAACAACGCTTTGCGTTCCTCACACCTGCTCCAGGCTCTGACATCCGATACACAATTGGTCGCCATTGCTCGCAAGTATCTTGGCACTGTGCCGGTGGCGATTCAAGCGCGCATTTGGTGGAGTTTTTCTGGTCCGGCCGATAGCGAAGAACGGAGATTAGCGGGTCAGGGCTTTCATTACGATATCGACGGCTATCGGGGTCTGACATTTTTCTTTTACCTCACAGACGTGGGACGATCGAACGGAGCCCATGTGTATGTCCGGGGAACTCACGTGAAGAGGTTGTGGAAAGACTCGTTTCGTATCTATAAGAGGCGTAGTGACGCTGAAATTGACAAGTCGTACGGATCCGAACGCCAAATTCTTTTCTGCGGGCCGGCGGGGTACGGCTTTGCCGAGGACATATTCGGCTTTCATAAGGGTCTGCATCCCGAGAGCGGCGACCGCTTGATGATTCAGGTGGGCTACGGACTTCGTGACTATTGGAAGTTCCGGGATGTTTGAGTGACTTGAAACAGGATCGTTGCCGCGAGGAATATCCTTCCTGTCGTACCGCCGTCCATCGAGCGATAGGCATTGTTACATTGGAAGGCTGAGCCACTACATCGGTTCGGTATCGTCAGAAAAAGAACTTACCGACAAGCTGGATTGCACGCCCGGGCTGTGGATCTGCATTGAGGTCCGCAGTCGTCGAACCCGTCACAGAGGTGATCACGCCGAAGAATCCTGCACCATCCGTGTAGTTGCTATCCGGCTGTCCGAAATTGGCATGGTTAAACGCATTGAAGGCCTCCATGCGAATCTCGACGTAACGAGCCTTTTCCGCACCCAACGGGAAATCCTTGTAGAGACTCAGGTTCGTGTAGTTAAAGCCAGGCCCATGAAAGAAGTTGCGCTTCACATTGCCTAAACTCCCAACCGGTTCCTGGGAAAAAAGCGTCGGATCAAACCACTGGTGATTCGAGGTCCGAGGATTGAAACTCTTAATGTTGAAGCTCGAGGTATCGGGCGTATCCGGACAGTTGTAATAAGACAGGTATTGGCCGGCATTGCAGTAAAGGGAGTTCGGTGTCCCCTTGTCTTCAATAGTCACAGGGAACCCGGTCTGGAGTGCTGTAACACCTGAGATATGCCAGCCGCCGAGGGCTTCACGGAGGACCAGCTTGTCCTGCCAGGTAGTGAAAATCGGCACCTCGTAGTTATAAGAGGTAGCCAGGCGTTGGCGGGCGTCATAATCCGAGTCACCGTAATTCAGATACTCGAAACCGGGAACGCTGTTGACGCCACGGCCGTTAGCGCCCGAACTCTCATACCCGGACGCGTTGTCGAGTGCGTGGCTGTAGGTGTATGCAAGTGTGAAGTAGAGACCATGCGTGGTCCCCTTGGTTAGGCTGGCCTGGAAAGAGTTGTAGTTTGAAGATCCGTCGGTGTGCTGCTGGCCCACGCTGATGAACCATGGAATTCCATTTCCGAAGGACCCGGTTCCAGCGCTCCCGGGAACAACCGCCGCCTGAGTAAAGTATTGCGGGAAATCGATCGAAAGCCTACCTCCATCCGCGGCGCAATTGGGATTTGCCAGGCACGCCGCATGGCCGGCCGCGGTGATTGGGTCGCCTTCATAGGCCCGCACCAGCTTATGACCGATCGAGCCCACATAGCCCAACTGCAAGACCATATTGCTGGGTAGCTCGCGCTGCAGGTTGAGGTTGAAATTGTATGCGTACGGGACAGTGTAGTTGGTTGGATAGGTGCTGATCGACAGCTCCGCATAGCTCGGCCAGTTCAACTGCGTTCCCGCAGCAGGATAGGAATAGGGGAACGGATTGGCTTCCGATTGGCCGGTTGCAATATCCACGAAAGGATTGGCGAAGGAGGGACTGCCCCCGAAATCGCCTGCGCCGAAAGAATTCCTGAAGCCCGGGGGATCGCCAAGGTTTTGCAACTGTCCTTCTTCGGCGTCCCGATTCCAATACATACCGAAGCCGCCGCGGACAACAAATTTGTGCGAGCCGGCGGGGCCGAGCAAATTGGCAGGGCCGGAGCTTGGCGACCACGCGAAACCGAGCCGCGGACCAAAATGATTGTATTTTGTAGTGACACCGCCCGCGATATTGCAGCCAGGATCCCTGGAATAGGTTAGCCCCGGAGGGCCGCCAGGATAGACCTTGGAAGTTTGGGTCCCACCGGGCGCCCAGCAAACGATGCCGAGACCGTTGAATTGATGATTTTGATACGGCGCCTCCGTATCCCATGCGATGCCGTAATTCAATGTCAGGTCGTTCGATACTTTCCAGCCATCCTGAGCGTAGGCGTAATACTCATGGCCGATAGCCTGGATAAAGCTGCCGGATGCCTGCTGGTAAGAGTCGGGTATTCCGAGAACATAGTCGACGATCGGGTCGCCCGAGCTGTAGCTGCCGGTGCCCGAAAAGCTGTAGTTGCCGTTGTTGTTGGCGTAGTAAGGATTGCTTACGCCGAATTGCTCGTAGGATACGCCAAACTTCAAGGTGTGGTTGCCCAAAATCTTGCTGAAGTTATCCGCTGCGCTAAGGTTTGTATCCTTACGCGGTTGTGGTCCCTCATTCGTAAAACCAAGAAAGGCGCCGGCGACCCCTGAGGCGGTATTGCCGTTTAAGCCGCTCACGCTGATCAGGGGCAGGTTAGCCATGGGACTCTGCGGGGAGATATTGAAACCATAGCTGCTGGGCTGCACAACATGCGTGGGTTCCACATCGGCGAAGTTGAGACGGTAATAACCGGCGCGCAGTTCATTCAGAGCCGTGGAACCCAGAGTGTGCGTCCACGACGCCATAAATATCTTGTAATGCTCCGACTCATCTGCCCCGAACCCGGGCAGGTCAGATCCACCGAAACTCAAGGCTGTGGCACTGGGGCTGGACTGGAAAATAGTGGATGCCCAGAGCGAATCGCTCTGAGACGGATGATAATCTGCGCGGATGATTCCCTGATCCTGGGCTGCATTGTTGGGAGCATTGAAAGCATAATAGGAGCCACCGCCGACCGTCGCGTTGGCGGCAGGGACAAATTGTTGCAGCAATTTTGCCGAGATGGGATTGAAACTGTTCGACGGGAGTTGAATGTTACCTGTGGGAAAGCAGGCATTCCATGGAGTTCCCGCCGCGCAACCTGCAATGGCGAATGGAATCGGATTGGCAGACAGGCCGACAACGCTGTTAAGGCCGTCGTTGGCAACATTGTTGTCAGCGCCAAAATCACCGTTCAGCTGAGAGGGATTGAACACCGGCGAAAGCTGGGTTGCGCCCACTCGGTTCCTGAACCCCTGATAGGCGAGAAAGAAGAAGAGACGATTTTTGAGGATTGGGCCACCCAGCGTTCCCCCATATAGGTTCTGGTGAAAATCTGGCCGGCTGGGCGAGAAATAGCTTCCGTTGGTCAAAAAGGTGTCGCGATAGAACTCAAAGCCGCTGCCATGGAAGCTATTGGTTCCAGACTTGAGGACCTGGTTGACGATCGCGCCGCTGTTGCGGGCAAACTCCGGGTTAAGCGTGCTGGTCACTATGTTCTGTTCTGCCAGCGCATCTGGATTAACGGAGAGCCCCTCGCTCTGCAGTGAAGAATCAGTGATATCGGCGCCGTTGACCAGGTAGGCATTGCTTTGCGTCTGGTTGCCGTTGGCAGAAAAATTGCCGAAGCGATCACTTGATTCCATGTTGCCAGGTGCGAGTTTCTGCAAGCCGGTCACGTCCCGGCCGAGGAGAGGCGCCTCTTCCATTTGCTGGGCGGTAAACACGTGCTTCAACTGAGTATCTGAAGTTTCCACCTGCACCGCCGCGGCTTGCACCTCGACCGTTTGCACGGCAGAGCCGATTTGCAACTGAGCGCTGATTTCGCGGTTGTCATTGAGGTTCAGCGTGAGTCCGGTGGAAAAGAATTTCTGAAAGCCGTTGGCGGTTACGGTGATGGTGTAAGGACCGCCGATCTGCAGTTGGGGAAAAATATAGTAGCCGTGACTGTCTGTGGTTGCCGTAGTCGTGATTCCGGTGCTGGTATTGGCAATCAATACCGCGGCCTCGGGAATGGCGGCCCCAGTTGTATCCGTTACTGTACCGTGCACCGCCGCATAGATGTTCTGTGCCCCCGCCGGTCTTGGTACTCCCACGGTCCCAAAAAGCAATAAGGGAGTAGCGATCAACATTCCGAGCCGCCGCACCACCGTGGCATCCGTAAGAAACCGTCTGAAGTTCAGCATTTGATTCCTCCGTTTCGCTCGTGTTGCCGGCATGGCGACCTACGGATCGAGGGGCCTTGCCCACTCAAGCCGAGTGCGATTGAAT
>JBARKD010000574.1:0-2037 GCA_049800615.1 Acidobacteriaceae bacterium
CAGCCTATCCGCGCAAACGCTGTCGACAAGAGGCCCTGAGCTTATGAAACTCCTATTCCACCGCTGGTCTCCAGCCCATCTGCCGATTATCCAGCCCAATTCCTTCGGAGCATACATCGTCATCCATAAAATTCATTTGATGAATCTGAAAAACGCAGCTACGCTCGTGCCCGATGCGGCGCGCTGAAAGGGTACGAGTGTGCCTTTTGCCTAATCAGTCAAAGCCTGAGCAAGGGGGAAATATGGGTTTTGCCCAGAACAGTTTGGATGATCGTACGGCCTCACTCTACGGGACGTGTTCATGGAAACGGCTCTCTCTCTATCCCCTGATGAAGTCGATCGCATGCGTTCTTCTGTGCTTCCTGTTCGCAACCTTTCTAGCTCACGCCCAAGGCGTCGGCTCATCGGGCGAGATTAGTGGGACGGTAATCGACGCTTCCGGTGGGGTTTTGCCGAAGGCCACGATCAATGTGGTCGACACCCAGACCGGTCTGAAGCGCACGGTAATGACCAATGACACCGGTCAGTTTCGAGTGGTGGGTCTGTCACCCGCCACTTACGACGTCAGCGCCCAAATGACGGGGTTCGCCACTGAGATTCGCAGAGGCATCCCGGTTGCTATCGGACAGACAGTCACCTCCGATTTCAAGATGAAGCCGTCGCAGGTGGCGACCGTGGTCGAGGTGACGGACCAACCCCCCGTGGTGGAAACTGAACGCGGGAGCCAAGCGGATAGGATCTCACAACAGTACATTGCCGACCTGCCCATCGACCGGCGCGACTATCTTACGTTTACATTGCTCGCTCCCGGTGTCTCTGACGCCACCAGGCTCGCAGGCGACCAGGATTTCAGAGTCAAGCAAACTCCACAAAGCGGACTGTCGTTCTACGGCAGCAATGGCAGAGGAAACAGCATAACGGTCGACGGCGGCGAGACCTCGGGCGATAGCGGGGGCGTGCGCCTCACCGTAAGCCAGGATGATGTGCAGGAATTCCAGATCAACCGCAGCAACTACGGCGCGGAGCTGGGAGGAGCCACTGGCGCTTCCATCAATATTGTCACCAAGTCGGGCACCGATAATGTTCACGGCGGCCTCTATGGTTTTTTCCGTGACGATGCCATGGACGCCCAGAATCCGTTTTCGTTCACCCAGGCACTGCAAGCCGGCCAGACCTACAATCCTCTCAATCCGGACACTCTTGGTACGCCGGTGAAAGATACTTTGACTCGCCAGCAATTCGGCGGGACCCTCGGTTTCCCGATTAAGAAGGATAAGACATTTCTGTTTTTTGGGTTTGAAGGCTTGCGACAGAACGCGCAAAATGCAGTTCCTCTTTTGACGAATACCGCTATCTTCCGTCCAACGGCAGCGCAGAATGCCATTATTGCCGCGCTGGAGGCGAATCCCTCACCGACACCGGCACCTTGCTTGCCGGGCTTCGCAGCACCCCCAAGTGAATGCGGTGTTGCTCTCCAGAGCGTCTTGACGCTGAACCCAAATCCCGGCGGCACGAACCCCTTCGTTTCGCCGGGTCAATCCGCGCTCAATAGCTACTTGCTGGACCAGTTTGAGACCGAGGGTGGACTCTTTCCTTTCGACACGCGGGAATATCTGGCGTCGGTCCGCTTGGATCACCACTTTGATACGAACAACGAGATTTCCGTCACCTACCGGTATGGGCACGATTTGGAGGAATCGCCGGACGTGAATTCCCTTACCGCCTTTTCAGCTGGAAGTTCGATCCACGACTACGACAATACCCTGCAAGCCAGCTGGTACCGCCAACTCAATCCGACGACACAGAACGAAGCCCGCGTGCAGAGGAACTACTACAGCTTTAATGTGATTCCCAACGAGCCGGCAGAGGTGGGGCTGCAGATTCCTAGTTTTATCAACAATGTTGGAACCAATATCTTCCTACCCAACTTGACCATCCTGCGGCGCTACGAATTCGCCGACAACTTCACCAAGATCCGCGGCAATCACACCCTCAAGTTCGGTGCTTACGAGTTGCTCCGCGGCAATCACACCGAAT
>JBARKD010000575.1:0-8302 GCA_049800615.1 Acidobacteriaceae bacterium
CTGTGTAAGTGCCGATTCAACGGATGTCTCTTGGACGCTTCCACGTCCCGCAGGTGGAGTAAGACTGCTCACTCCACCTGCGGCTCGCACGATGAAGTGTGAAGTGGAGGCAAGCAGAGCCATTGAAAAAGCGATGGCGACGAATACATTCCTCTTCCGACTCATGAATGCGCGATGGAAAAGTGTATCGTTTAGAATGCGCTCGATGCGGCTGTTCATTCCCGTTCGTCGAGTCATGGGTATGCTAGCCAGAGGCCGACGATACATCCCTGCAAATTCTAGAAGTACTTCGGCATACGAGGACGGATCTGGCGCTTGTTTGATGGCTGCGTGGTCGCTGATGGCCTCGCCGAGGCTAGCAAGCTCCTTCTGTAACCACCAAGCCAGCGGACTAAACCAGAAAATTACGGCGTGGAACCGAGCCAGCAGTTGTAGAAAGAAATCGGCTTGGCGAATATGAGAGCCTTCGTGGGCCAAAACCATATGCAGCTTGGCGCAGTCCCAGTTTTCGAATGACAAGGGCAGAATGACGCAGAACCCTACCGTTATCGGAGTGTTGATATCGCCGCTACTCCTAACCCTCATCAGTTTTGTCGATAACCCGCGGATTGGTTGCGCTCCGCGCCACACCCGGAATGCCCAACTAAGTCCCAGAAGCAGCCGCAACAAAAAAATAGCGCAAAACGTTAGATATAAAATTGCGGCAAGGCGTTGGCGTTGGGGGCGAGTACTCGCGCTTGAGCCGGTACCTGGTGAGACTATCGCCGAGAGCATAGGACTGGGAGTTGCCGCTCCGATCGCTTGGATTTGTGAGGAGACGGGCGACTCGGTCGATGGCCAAATTGTCGTGTAGGATCGCAGATGCGCGGGGAGAGTAAACTTGAATGCTTGCCATCGCATCAAGGTGGGCATAGCCAATGCCGCAATCAGCACCAGACTCCACGCGATTTTCTGGGAAACCACGTGAGTGACACGAAAGAGCTTGAGTGTGACCCACACCAATCCCGCCGTGATTCCGGTTCGGAGCGCCGACTCGAGAACTACTGTCATCATAACTTCATAACTTCTTTACTTCTTTCCCTTTCTTCGCAATTGCGATTCGGGATGCAAGTCGCTTCAATTCTTCTCGATCCAAAACTTTCGAATCAACCATGCCGACAAGCAAGGATTCAACCGATCCATCACAGAACCAATCGATAATGCGGCGGACCGCGCGACCCGCTACGAGCTGCTGAGCCTCGACGGGACGGTAAAGAAATGTACGATTGGCTGCTGTATGCGTTAAGTAGCCCTTCTCTTCCAAGCGGCGAAGGACTGTCCTGATGGTGGATTCCTTCAGAGGGCGGTCCAGTTCCTGCCGAACTTGTTCCGCATTCAACTCGCCGTGCTGCCAGACAAGTCGCATGATGGACCGTTCCAATTCACCGAGATCCGCTGGATCGTGCGTTTTGGTAGTGTTACCGTTCATAACGTTACCAACTGTAGCACTTGGAGTCGAGATCGGCAAGCGATGATAGAACTAATCACTATTTTGTGGTCGACCTGTTAATGAGGAATTGGGCGATGCTTTGCCCTGAAGATATGGAAAAAGCGAAATAAGAAGAGCGGAGCCGGGCTACGAAGATCTGCACTTATGTGGAGTTCAAATTTGTGTTCTGTAGAGGCTCAGAACGTGCGAGCCTGTTGGGCGTTGTGGTCCTGTACGCGAGGTAAAACGAATGCAACCGGCCAGACCATTGGATTATAAAACCGACCGTGGAGCACCCGCCGGGCGGCCCTATGGGTGGTGGGCGAAATATTTCCAGAGAAATGCCAACAAGATGACCGCTGCAACCGCCAAGTACATGTACCCACGGATTTCCCCAAATTTTCGCAAGTTCATTTGCATGGCCTTTCTGAAAAGCAGATTGATCGCATGGCGGAGAGACGCGCCATGCTGTTTATGATTATCTTCGATGAAGAACCCTTCAAGCGAATACAAACTCCGACTTACCTCATGGGAGAGCGCGGCGGATCGTTACGAACGGAGGCATCTGCGGCTTGGCCGCCTGAAATTGGCGTTAGCCGGCGTGGCTCTGGTGCTGTGTTGGAGGTACCGCACGGATACACTCGTTCTCATTGCCGGCCTTCTCACTTCTCTAGCTTTGCTGCTCATCATCAATATCCTTCACGGTAGGATTCTGAGGCAATTGCAAGCGGCTAGACGCTGCTCAGAGGTCTACCGCAAGGGGCTGATGCGCCTGGAATGTCGATGGGCAGGCAATGGGGACAAAGGTGAGCAGTTCTACAACCCAAGACATCTTTACGCCAAAGACCTCGACATCCTGGGTGAAGGCAGCCTCTACGAGTTGCTCTGTACGTGTCGGACGCGCATGGGGAAAATATGTCTTGCCGAGTGGCTGCTCGCACCCAGCGGCGACGTTAGCGTAATTAAAGAGCGACAAGACGCCATTCGTGAGCTTCATGAAAAGATAGAATTTCGGGAGGGACTGGCAACTGCAGGCGGTGCGGACCAAATCGAGCCCGATCCCATCGTGCTTGTTCAATGGGCAGTAGAAAACTCGGGACTGAATTATCGACGGTGGTGGCCGTTCTCAATTGCTCTGGCGCTGGCCTCTGCATTTTCGATTTCCTATGGCATGGCATTCGACTGGCTTCCCTTCCTTAACGTGCTGGCAGTTTGCCTCTTCGTCAATTTCGCGCTGCGCCGGAAACGGAATCTTATCCTCGGCCAGATATCGACAGCAGCCCGAGATCTGACCCTACTTGGGCAAGTCATTGAGCGCATGGAAAGGGAAGCCTTTCAATCGCCCGCCTTACAGAAATTGCAAACGCAGCTAGCCAAAGAGGGTATTCGGGCTTCGGATTGCGTCGCGAAGCTTGGGTTGATTTCCGATCTTGAAAAGTCACGAAGAAATATGTTTGTACGTGCCCTCGACCAGCCCCTTATGTATTCGACCTTGGTGGCATGCGCCCTTGAGAGGTGGCGAACCAAATACGGGAAGACTGTACGTCTGTGGCTCGACGCAGTGGGCGAGCTTGAGTGCCTTGTCGCTCTTGGTACTTACTCTTTTGAACATCCGAAAGACGTATTCCCCCAGTTTGAGTCCGCCGAGGGGGGCAACTATATCGTAGGCCGCTCCTTGGGGCACCCGCTCGTGGCCCCGGACACCTTTGTGACAAATGATCTTCGCCTGGATAAACTGAGCCAAATTCTGCTGGTCAGCGGATCAAATATGTCCGGGAAGAGCACGTATTTGAGAGTTGTAGGGATAAATGCCGTTCTGGCGATGATGGGTGGGCCAGTAAGGGCTGCGGAGTTCCGCTTGACGCCGATCACCATCGGAGCATCCCTTCAAATTGTCGATTCGTTGCAAGAGGGAGTGTCCCACTTTTATGCTGAGGTCCGTCGGATACGAGATATCGTAGAGGTATCTGCACGCTCTCCTTTATTGTTTCTTTTTGATGAAGTATTACAGGGTACCAACTCCCATGACCGCCGTATCGGGGCAGAAGGAATCTTGAGAACACTTCTGGATCAGCAATCGATCGGCTTAGTCACTACTCATGATTTGGCTTTAACGGAAATAGAGAACCAGTTTCCTGATCGAATCAAGAATGTTCATTTTCAGGAGAGCCTTACAGCGGGTAAGCTCTCCTTCGATTTCTCACTCCGTGAGGGAGCCGTCACATCGAGCAATGGCGTTGAGTTGATGAGGTCGATGGGATTGAAAGTATGAAGATCCTTCGCTTTTCAAAAGCGCCAAGGACAACACTCACGGAGCCTTCTCGGCCGGTATCGGCTTCATAATCGCTGGAGCACCGGCTGGATGGATCTCGGCATGTGTCTGGTCCTTCAACGTCACAAGGAACTCAAACCCATCCTCTACAGTGACGCGTAGCGCATCGCCTTCCATCGCGGTCTTTTTGATCGGCGTCGGCGCGCCGTTGTCGGAGGGGTCGGCCTGGCTTAACTCGCCGCCACTATCGAGCGCAATCCTTGATTCAGTAACAGTTCCGGTAAAGCCGGAACTGTTCTGAACCAAAATCATGGTTGCGAAACTTTGTCCTTTGAACATCCAGTGCCATGTTCCGGCGAACGCCTGGGTTTTTTTCGAGATTTGGGAGCCCGTTTGCAGGCTCATAGCGCGCGCGAGTACCGCGCCAGAGCCAACCGTTGTGCTGATTGCCAGCACCAGGCCGATTAGACGGACGCGTGACAGCGGACTTTTCTTTTCGGTCAGCCTCATGATTCGTTCCTCCAGGTTGTCACCATCGAAAATGCCTAGCCCCACTGCTTCACCACGCGAAGCGTGCAGGCATATAGACGCCAGGCGCAGGAGCGCGCGGGCATACAAACGCCGCGTTCCCAGACGAAGAGCGGCGTCGTCATCGCACGCCACCTCGCGTGTCTGCGAAACCTTCGACATCACGTAGCGGATGCCAGGATGCCAAGCCACGGTCAGAGAGAGAACCTGACAAAGCAGGTGGACGGCAAAATCTCTGCGGCGGATGTGGCCATATTCGTGCGCAAGAACAGCCCTGAGGTCCTGTTCGCTGAGGCTTGGCACTATGCTGCTTGGCAATACGATTGCCGAATGAAAAACACCTGCTGTGACGGGAACGTCGATGGTCGCGGTTTGGAAGAGACTAATCCGGTGCGGGCCTGCGTTCAACCAGCCCGCCATCAAGCTTTCCGCACCAGGTGGAAGGGGCAAAGCCTCTTTGCGCAGCCGGCGAACTCGATTGAGACCGCGGCCAAAATGGATCAGTTGATAAAGAACAAACAATCCCCAGGTCGAAATGGCCGCATTTTGCCAGCCGGGCCCAGGTGTGACCGCCGCGTGCGCTGTGGAAGGAGCTGTCCATAGCCAGAAAGGATGCCCGGACTGCGGCGGCTTCTGCACCACCGGCTGCGAAAGGTTCTCCCCGCTTTCCTGAGGCTGAGGATGCAACAGGGTATTGGCTACAGGCGCAGCCAGACTGACCATCAACACAGCCAGATAGAAACGATATTGGTATTTTGCTGTCACTTTCGCGACCAGCGGCGAGAGGACCGCGGCCACCACGGCAAAGAGCCCAATCTGCAGCGACGCATTGAACAGCAAACAGAATGTCATCTCTCGCATGTGGCTCATTCCGCTTCCTCCTCCGAATCCTCGGCCGCCGCGAGTTTTGCCTGCAGTTGGGCAAGCTTTCGCGCGTCGATGTGCTTGCTTCGTACCAACGAGAGAAGAAGATCGTCCACCGACCCGCGAAACACCTTCTGTAGAACATCTTTGATCGCCTGGAAGTCCGCCGCTTCCTGGGAAACTGCGGCGCTGTACTCGAAGGCGCGGCCAATGAGTTTCCTCTTCACCCTGCCTTTGCGGTGCAGAACATTGAGCGTGGTCTGAACCGTCGTATAGGCAAGCTGAGGCTCTCCCGTCAAACCCCGCAGAACCTTCTGAACGTTGCCCGGACCCTCATCCCAGAGCACGCACATGATGCGTCGCTCGAGAGGAGTCAGGACCCTTGCGACCTTGGCCATTGGCGTAATCTCCTATACGCATAGGAGATTACCCCCCGGAGCCAAACCTGTCAACTATACATATAGGAGATAGAAATCTCCGCAAGGCGAGTAGGTTCGGGAAGCGGCGCAGCCGGGTCGAGCACCCGCTTCGGCGCTCCGGTATAGCCCCGTAGTTGCATCGGGCGCACAAGAACCGCTGCCGATATAGACATAAAGCGGAGGCTTCCAGCAGGATTTGCCGTGAGGAAAACTTCAAACTCGCATTTCGGGAGTGCCAGGATCTTCCTCACACCCTCGCAAATCTTCCGAAGAAGCAGGAGATTGCATGCCGTTGAAGGGCGAGTTGCGCGAGAGCACTGAATTGGTAATGCTTCTGCTCGAGTTTGCACCGGAAGCGATCTACGGCATAGACCTTGAGGGTGACTGCACATTTTGCAACCCCTCCTGCGCGCGCCTGACTGGTTACGCGGATGCCTCTGATCTGCTGGGCCGGAACATGCACGAAGTGCTCCATTATGCGAAAGCGGACGGAGTTCCCTACCCGGTTGAGGAATGCCCCATCTATCGCGCCTTTGTCGAGGGCGTGGGCACCCACAGGGATGACGAAGTTCTGTGGCGAAAAGATGGGAGTAGCTTTGTCGCCGAATATTGGTCTCGCCCGCTCCACCAGAACAATGAGGTGATCGGGGCAGTCGTCACCTTTGTCGACATCACCGCGCGCAGGCAGGCAGAAGAAATTTTACGGGCAGCTAAAACAGCAGCCGAAGCAGCCAGCCGTGCCAAAAGCGAATTCCTAGCCAACATGAGCCACGAAATTCGTACTCCACTGAATGGCATCATTGGTATGACGAATCTTTTGCTGGTCACAGAGCTGAACTTCGAACAGCGCGAGTTTGTCGAAACGGTCAAGCTGTCGGGCGATGCCTTGCTCGCTGTTATCAACGATGTGCTTGACTTCTCCAAGCTCGAGGCGGGGAGGACCGATCTCGAAGCACGAGACTTTAACCTGAGAGAAACCCTGCAAGATACATTGAAGATAGTTGCTCTGCAGGCTTCACAAAAACACTTGGCGCTTTCCTGCGAAATCGATGAACAAACACCAGCGATGGTATGTGGAGATGCCCTCAGGCTTAGCCAGATCCTGATAAATCTTCTTGGGAACGCGATCAAGTTCACTACCGCGGGCAGGGTTGGTTTAAGTACTCACCTCGATCGTGCAGATCGGGAAAAAATCGTGGTCCATTTTACGATTTCAGATACCGGAATCGGCATTGCCCCGAATGCACGGGAGACGATTTTCGATTCCTTTACCCAGGCTGATAGTTCGACGACTCGAACTTTTGGAGGTACGGGCTTGGGATTGGCCATATCGTCGCGCCTGGTACGGATGATGGATGGGCGTATTTGGGTTGAGAGTGAACTTGGCGCCGGCTCGCAATTTCACTTCACAGCCTGCTTTGGGGTCGCCGCTGCGGAGGCCGGCATATCATCGAAAATCGCTCAGCAGGCCACGCCGCGATCTCCGGCGCCGGTGACCACTATGCGCATCCTGTTGGCCGAAGACAACGCCGTGAACCGTGTGGTAGCAAGAAAGTTGCTCGAAAATCAAGGCCACGATGTGGTCGTAACCACCACGGGCAAAGAAGCGCTCGTTGCTCTGAGGCGCGAGAACTACGATGTGGTGCTGATGGACGTGCAAATGCCGGACATGGACGGCTTCGAGGCCACTCGCGCCATCCGGGCAATCGAGAAACATTCAGGACGGCATCAATATATTATTGCTTTAACCGCAAATGCCATGCCTGGCGATCGCGAGAGATGCCTTGAGGCAGGCATGGACGCTTATCTCGCCAAGCCCATCGACACCCAGGAACTCTATAATCTCCTGGACCTCTACTCCCAGACCCTTGAAAGTCCAAGTACACGCTGATCCCTTCTTCCTGAACATCTACGACTGATAGCCGTTCCCTGATTCATCATCAAACATCATGATATTTAGAAGTGCACTGGAAGATATACCATGTGCGTCAAGCGAGGGGCGCGGAAAGATGGCCACACCCATCTTCCTGACAAATGGAGCAAAATAGGAAACGGGGATCTGGTATGAAGAATGCTCGCCTTTTGATGATTGTCGGAGACTTTGTGGAAGATTACGAGGTCATGGTTCCGTTCCAGGCCCTGCAGGTGCTGGGACACTCCGTCGATGCCGTCTGCCCGGGCAAAAAGAAAGGCGACGCGGTTCGCACCGCGATTCACGACTTCGAAGGCGACCAGACTTACACTGAGAAGCCCGGCCACAATTTTGCCCTCAACGCGACCTTTGACGAAATTGACGAGACCGGCTACGACGGCGTCGTAGTCCCCGGAGGCCGTGCGCCGGAGTATTTGCGCCTCAATCCCCGGGTGCTTGAGATCGTCCGCCACTTTGAGCAGGCGGACAAGCCGATTGCCGCCCTTTGCCACGGAGCGCAGGTACTGGCGGCGGCCCGCGTCCTGAAAGGCAAGCGTGTGAATGCGTATCCCGCCTGCGCGCCTGAGGTGGAGCTGGCGGGAGCAGAATTTGTTTCCCTCGCCGTGACCGATGCTCTCACTCACGGCAAGCTGGTCACCGGTCCGGCTTGGCCCGCCCATCCCGAGTGGTTGAGGCAATTCCAGAAAGTGTTGGAAGCACACCTGGGTTAACCGTCAAGCCTGTTTGTCGACGGTGGCCGCCAGCCTCCTGGGTGCAACCATTACGTAACTGTGTTTGACAAGCAAGAGGCATCAAAGTACATGCATCCGGGGGGCCGG
>JBARKD010000576.1:0-4430 GCA_049800615.1 Acidobacteriaceae bacterium
GTGCCCTACCCAAGCCTGCTTTTCGCTTGAGTGGGGCAAGCAGGCCGACAGTAGTGAGCGATTCGAATTGGAGAGACCACGGATTTGTAACTGTGGCACGAAGGATTAAGAGATGGTAGGACAGAGAATTCGCATTCGGCTTAAGGCGTACGACTACCGGGTACTCGATACCTCGACCGGGGAAATCGTCGAAACGGCTAAGCGTACCGGCGCCCAGGTCGCGGGACCCATCCCGTTGCCTACCGTGAAGAACAAGTATTGCGTGCTGCGTTCTCCGCACGTTGACAAGAAATCGCGCGAAGCCTTCGAGATCCGCACGCATAAGAGGCTGATCGATATTCTCGAGCCCACCCAGCAGACCATCGATGCCCTGATGAAGCTCGATCTTCCTGCCGGCGTCGATGTTGAGATCAAAGCCTTTGAGAAATAGGGCCTTCGAGAAATAGGGCCTTTGAGAAATAGGGCCTTCGAGAAGTAAGGAGCACATGATGTCGGTAGCGGGGATTCTAGGCAAGAAGATCGGGATGACGCAGTTGTTCGATGACCGGGGTGAAGTGCACCCGGTGACGGTGCTGCAGGCGGGTCCCTGCGTGGTGACCCAGCTTAAGACGGCCACCGCTGACGGTTACACCGCGGCGCAAATCGGGCTGATTGAGTTCGTCAAGGGCAACAAGGTAAACAAGCCGATGGCCGGCCACTTTGCCAAGAACAACGTTCCCCCCGTCAAGCTGATGCGCGAGGTCGCGGTGGAAGTAGCGGCGGAAGGGGAGAATGCGGGGCTCAAGGCGGGCGACAAGGTTCTGGTGGACATCTTCGTGGACGCCAAGTACGTTGACGTGATCGGCACCAGCAAGGGTCGCGGGTTTGCCGGGGTGGTTCGGCGCCATCATTTTGGCGGCGGTCCCAAGGCGCACGGACACATGTTCCAGGTGCAGGGGTCGATTGGCGCGTCTTCGTTCCCGTCGCGTGTGTTTCCCGGGCAACGGATGCCTGGGCATATGGGCGCGAAGCAGATAACGGTGCGCAATCTGCGCATTCGCGGCATTGATTTAGACGAGAACCTGCTGATGGTGGAGGGCGCGATTCCCGGTCCTCGTGATGGTTACGTGATGATTTCGAAGTCCAAGGCACCGCCGCGCGAGCGCCGTGGGTTCGGCGGAGGCGGGACGGTCGATCCGCTGAAGGCATCGAAGAAGGCCTCCGGCGGCAAGCCTTCCGGCAGTAAGAAGAAGTAAGTAGCAGTCGCTGATTGAAAGAGTGTGAGGGGCCTTAGCCCCTGAGGGCCGGCGCGAGGATCGCGCGGCTCTTTAATTGGCGAGTGAAGCAAGAGGGCGAGAGCAGTGTTACCGCGAAGCCCAATGAGGAACGAAATGGCAACCATAGATGTAATCGATCTCGGGGGAAACAGGGTTGGCTCGCTGGAGCTGGCGGACGAAATCTTCGCCCCGGACCAGATCAACGAGGGCCTGCTTTGGGAAGCGGTGAAGCACTATCGCGCCGGGCGCCGCCAGGGCACCGCGGCCACCAAGAACAAGAAGCTGGTCTCCGGTTCCGGCAAGAAATTGTGGAAGCAGAAGGGGACTGGGCGTGCCCGTGTCGGCTCGGTGCGTTCCCCGATCTGGCGTCACGGCGGCACAGTGCACGGGCCCCAGCCGCACAGCCACGACTACGCCTTTCCCCGCAAAAAGCTACTCGGAGCCCTGCGTTCCGCGCTGGCTTCGAAGCTGGCGGACGGCAAGTTGACGGTGGTCGAGAGCCTGGAGCTGTCCGAGCCCAAGACGAAGGCCTATCGCGCGGCACTCAACAAGCTGGATGCGAAGCGGACTACGTTGCTGGTCGAGGCCGGCCAGGCGCCGACTCGTAACCTCGAGCTCGGGGCGCGCAATCTGGCGCGAGTGGAGCTTATGCTGAGCCGCGAAGTTCATCCTTATGATCTGCTTCGCTACGAGCGCGCCATTTTCTCCCGGGCCGCGATTGAGCAACTGCAGCAGTCCCTGAAGAAGAATGCATCCCGGCGCAAGACTGCCGGCTCGGAGGTGGCCTGATGCCGACTCTTTATAACGTAATCCGGAGCCCGATCATCACCGAAAAAGGCCTGGGCGTGAAGGAAACCGAGAGCACCCTGGTGTTCGATGTGGCGCCCGACGCGACCAAGACCGAAGTCAAGCAGGCGGTCGAGACCTTGTTCAAGGTGAAGGTGTACAGCGTGCGCACGGCCAATTTTTTGGGCAAGGAACGGCGCCGCGGTAAATTCACCGGTTTTCGTCCCGATTGGAAGAAGGCCTACGTTCGTCTGCAGCCGGGTGAGAAGATGCCCGACTATGTCAACGCGATGTAAGTGAGCTAAAAAGATGCCGATCAAGACATACAGACCGATCACGCCTACGCTGCGTTTCCAGACGACTCTGGTAAACGACGATATTACGACCAACCGCCCCCATAAGCCGCTGCTCGCGCCTAAGCAGCGTACCGGCGGCCGGCGTAATTCCGGCGATTTGACGATTCGTCACCATGGTGGTGGCCATAAGCAGAAGCTGCGGCTGATCGACTTCAAGCGGGACAAGTTCGGGGTGCCGGGCAAAGTGGCCTCGATAGAATACGATCCCAATCGCTCCTCGCGCATCGCGCTGGTGCATTACCTGGACGGGGACAAGCGCTACATCATCCAGCCGGTGGGCTTGAAGGTGGGGCAGACGGTGATGAGCGGTCCCGAGGCCGACATCCTGGTGGGCAATGCGTTGCCGCTGCGGAACATTCCTTCCGGCACCACGGTGCACAATGTCGAGCTGCGTCCCGGTAAGGGCGCGCAGATGGTGCGCTCGGCCGGAGCTTCCGCCCAGCTGGTCGCGAAAGAAGGCGACTACGCGCTGTTGAAGCTTCCTTCCGGCGAAACTCGCCGGGTGCTGGTGGCGTGCATGGCGACCGTCGGCCAGGTGGGCAATACCGACCATGAGAACGTGTCCATCGGCAAGGCCGGGAGGAATCGCTGGAAGGGAATTCGTCCTACCAATCGTGGCGTCTCCATGAACCCGGTCGATCACCCACATGGGGGCGGCGAAGGCAAAACCTCCGGTGGCCGTCATCCGGTCACGCCGTGGGGCCAGCCAACCCGCGGCTACAAGACGCGCAATAACAAGCGGACGGATGCATTTATCGTCAGCCGCTACAAGAAATAGTCAGGAGCAGTAGAGCATGGCACGTTCGACAAAAAAAGGTCCGTTTATCGACACCCACCTGATGGTGAAGATCGAGGCGATGAATGCGGCGAATGACAAGAAAGTCCTTCGCACCTGGTCGCGCCGTTCGACCATTCATCCGGACATGGTGGGTCACACCATCGCGGTGCACAACGGCAAGAAGTTCATTCCGGTCTACGTGACCGAGAACATGGTCGGGCACAAGCTGGGTGAGTTTGCCGCCACCAGAACGTTCAAGGGTCACTCGGCAAAAGCCGCTGAGTCGTCGGCGAAGCCCCGCTAGGAATCAAGGAAGAAACCAATGCAACTGGATACACAGGAATACCGGGCCGAAGCCAAGTTCCAGAGGGTGTCGCCGCAGAAAGCTCGCCTGGTGCTGGAGTTGATCAAGGGCCGCCGTGTGGGTGAGGCTTTGGAGACAGTGGCCTTTACCAAGAAGGGCGTCGCGCCGCTGGTGGAAAAGGTGCTGCGCTCGGCCATTCAAAACGCCAGCTATCTCAGCCAGGAGCGGGATCTCGATGTGGATGTGGATAACCTCTACGTCAAGACCGCGCTGGCCAACGATGGGCCGCGTATGAAGCGCGTTCGTCCGGCGCCGATGGGGCGGGCCTTCCGCTACCAGCGCCGCATGGCACACATTGTGATCTCGTTGGCGGAGCGCAAACGGGTCGGCCTGGTGGAAACCGGGGAACCGGAAGCGGCTCCTAAAAAGCGACTGTTGGGCAGAAAGCCGGCGGCCAAGAAAACTGCCAAGAAAACTGCTGCCAAGAAAAGCACGGCAGCCAAGCGGAAAACCGCCGCAAAGTAGGCGAGGAGATTATGGGACAAAAAGTTCATCCTTACGGCTTTCGTCTCGGCGTTAATAAGCCGTGGCGGTCACGCTGGTTCGTCGAGCGCGACTATGACAAGTTGCTGATCGAAGACGTGCATCTGCGCGAGGAATTGAAGGACAAGCTCAAGGCCGCCGGGGTGAGCTCGGTCGAGATCGAGCGCCCAGGCAACAAGCTGCGCCTGATTATCCGCACGGCTCGGCCGGGCATCGTGATCGGCCGCAAGGGCGCCGAGATCGAAAAGCTCAAGACAGACCTGCAGAAGCGCACCAACCGCGACGTGTTCATCGACATTCTCGAGGTGAACAAGCCTGAGTTGGATGCGCAGCTGGTCGCGGAAAACATCGCTCTGCAGCTGGAAAAGCGCGTCGGCTTCCGCCGCGCCATGCGCAAGGCTGTGGAT
>JBARKD010000577.1:0-7998 GCA_049800615.1 Acidobacteriaceae bacterium
GCCTCATGGAGCAGAAGCTCGGCCCTGATCATCCGTTAATTGCCCATCCCTTGCAGAACCTGGGTATCATCGCTCGCGACCAGAAGCAGTTCCCCCTCGCCCTCGAGTATCTATGGAGAGCGGAAAAGCTCCGCGAAAAGACCCTGGGCAGCCAGCACGCGTCAACCGCGGCCTTGCTGGTTAATATTGGAAATGTCTACAGCCAGGAGGGCGACTATCGGCGCAGCACGGAGACCTATTTGCGCGCGCTTTCGGTTCTGGAAAAAGCCGCCGGCCCTTATCACCAATGGACCCTGATGACGCTCGGCAATCTTGCCCGGGTCTACGCGGCGCAAAACGATCCTGCGGATGCCGTTCGTTATATGGCGCGCATGAATGCCGCCGCGGAGACCAACCTCGCGCTCAATCTTGCCGTAGGATCTGAGCACGAGAGGCTGGTCTACGCGAACAAATTTTCCTTTCAGGTTTCCCGCACCGTCTCGCTCAACCTTGCCGAAGCTCCAGGCGATCCCGAGGCAGCCAATCTCGCAGCGCAGATCATCTTGCAGCGCAAGGGCCGGGTGCTGGACGCAGTGGCGGACAGCATGAGCGCATTGCGCAAGAGACTGGATCCCGAAGATCAGAAGTTGCTCAATGAACTCAGCGATACGCTCGCGGCCCTGGCCAAGGCCGCCCTTCACGGCCCCGGCCAGACCTCGCCCGAGGCCTACCAGGCGACGCTCGAAAAACTCGAGCAGCGCAAGGAGGAACTGGAAACCGGGATCAGCCGGCGCAGCGCAGGCTATTATCAAAAAACCGACCCCGTCACTCTCTCCGCCGTTCGCAAAGCCATCCCCGCCGACAGCGTGCTGATTGAGTTTGCCGTCTATCGAACTTACGACTTCCGCCGCTTCGACAGTGATCAGGACGACCAGCCCCTCCGCTATGTCGCCTACGTAATCCCGCCACAAGGCGACCTCCGCTGGAAAGATCTGGGCGATGCAAAGGAAATCGATCAGCAGGTGGAGACCTACCGCCAGGCCCTGCGCGACCCCAAACGTACAGATGTGCGCCGGCTTTCGCGAGCGCTCGACGCCCGCATCATGGAACCTCTGCGCTCTTTGGGCATAGGCGGCAAACACCTCATCCTCTCGCCCGACGGCGAACTGAACCTCTTGTCGTTCGAGTCTCTGCTCGACCAACAGGGTCGCTACCTGGTGGAAAACTTCTCCATCAGCTACGTCACCACGGGCCGCGATCTGCTACGGATGCAGGTTGCGCGCATCGGCCATAATGAAACCGTTGTTGTGGCGAATCCTTTTTTTGGGGATCCGGAGGAAGCCCAGGCTCCGCGAACAGCTCCTGCCAGGCTGAAACAGACCAGCGCAGTCAGTCTCCGCCGCAGTGTCACAACCGGAGCGCAGAATGAGCTATATTTCGCTCCTCTTACCGGCACCTCTCTCGAAGCTGCCGAACTCAAGTCTCTCCTGCCCGAGGCTAGAGTCTTGACCGGCACGCAAGCGACCAAGGCGGAGGTCGAACAACTGCAGTCGCCCAACATCCTCCACATCGCTACCCATGGTTTCTTCCTGGCGAGTCCTGCCGAGGCGGGGCAAGGCAAGGCAGGCTCGACCAACACCCGGTCAGCAACGCTGCCGGTTGAGCCGGATCCGGAGAACCCCCTGTTGCGATCCGGGCTGGCCCTTGCCGGCGCCAACCTTGGAAAACAGGGCAGAGCCAACGGGATCCTGACCGCACTGGAAGCTTCGAGCCTCAATCTTTGGGGAACAAAGCTGGTGACGCTCTCCGCCTGCGACACCGGTGTCGGCGAGATAAAAAATGGCGAAGGCGTCTACGGGCTGCGCCGCGCCTTCTTCATCGCCGGAGCAGAAACAGTGGTCATGAGCCTCTGGCCAGTCAGCGACTCCGTCACCCGGGAGCTGATGGCCAGTTACTACCGCGGGCTTAAGGCGGGAATGGGGCGCGGCGAAGCTCTGCGCCAGGCTCAACTTGCCATGCTCGCCCGCAAGGGCCGCGAGCATCCGTTCTATTGGGCCAGCTTCATCCAGGTCGGGGAATGGGCCAACCTGGAGGGAAAACGCTAGAACTAGTCTCATAGACAGACAAATTTCGGAGAGGCCGCGCATGAGACCCGCCCTCGAAGCGGGGCTCAGGGTCCAACCAGAAGCCCCAGACCCATATATGAGACAAGTTCAAGCTCATCGATTGCGCAAAGCAATCAGGGGGTTGACCAGGGCAGCTCGTCGTGCTGGAAAATATCCCGCAACCAAGGCCACGGTCAGCAGCACCAAGGTCATACCCAGAAACGTGGTCCGGTCGGTCGCTTCTATGCCGAACAAGAGCGACGAAATAAGGCCCGCGGTCAGGAACGACGCCACCGTGCCGGTTGCAATTCCCACCAGCGTCAGGAGCATGGTCTTTCTCATCACGCCTAATTGCACCCGTGCCTGGCTTGCCCCCAGGGCCATGCGGATCCCTATCTCCTGCCTCTGCTGCGTGACGGAGTAAGAGATAACGCCATAAATTCCCAGCGAAGCCAGCAGCAATCCCAGCCCGGCAAATGCCCCCACCAGCAAGACAAAAAATCTGCGCGGAGAAACCACGTGGTCCACCAATCGCTGGATCGGCCGGAATTCCACCGCCGGTTGCGCGGGATTCACGTCCCGCAACGTGCTCATCACCGAGCCTGTCAGAGTTTCCGGAGCCAGCTTCGTCCGCACCACAAGCTGTGCCCCGTTCGGTCCAAACATAGCCGAAAAACCGGGAAGGTACATCTGCCAGCCGGGTCGTCCTTCGACGCTGCTCTCATGCACATCGTTCACCACCCCGACCACCCGGACGTCATTACCACCAGCACTGGCGATTCGATCGATCGGGTCCTGGCCTGGCCAAAGGCGACGTGCCACAGTCTCGTTGATGATGACCGCCCCTTCTTTCTTGTCATTGTCATCCCAGTTGAAATCGCGGCCCTTCACCAGGTGGAGACCGATTGCGTTCAGATATCCGGGAGAGGTCATGTAGACGAAGGTGTCTTCCAATTCTCCCTTTCGATACTCTTTGCCTTTCGCGTTAATACCCCAGCTCCGGTTCCAGCTCATGGGCAGGCTATCGGTAATGCCCACCGACTCCACGCCAGGGATTGCCTGCACCCGGCGCAGGACCTCCTGCCAGATGGCGCTTCTCTTGGCTGCATTCCCTCCATCGTTGTAATCCACACTGATGGAAGCGGCGTGGCTGGGAGTAAACCCAAGATCGACGTCCAATATGCGCAAGAAGCTTCGCAACAGAAGTCCAGCGCCCACGAGCAAGACGCAGGCCAGCGCGATCTCGGAGATGATCAAGGCCGAGCGCAGACTATCGTGTTTTTTGCCATCGCTGCTTCCATGGCCTGAGTCTTTCAGAGCTTCCTGCAAGTTTCCGCTTGCCATTTTGAGACCGGGGATGAGGCCGAACAAAATGCCGGCGCTCACAGCAACCAACACCGACCAGGCGAGCGCTGCTCCATCAATCGTCACACTGCTCAGCAGTGGCAAAGCGATCGATCCCTGATGGGCGAGATAGGCCGTGATGGCATAGGCAATTCCCAAGCCGAGCACTGCCCCTGCCAAGGAGAGGATCAGGCTTTCCGTCAGCAACTGCCGCACCAGCCTGCCCCGGCTTGCGCCCAACGCAGTCCGCATGGCAAATTCCTGGCTCCGCGCGGCCGCGCGCGCCAGCAGCAGGTTCGAGAGATTGACGCACACGATCAGCAGAATCAAACCGACTGCGCACCACAGCACAATCAACGACCGCCGTAGTTTCCCGCTGACATAATCTTTCAAATCGAGCAACCGGGCCTCGTAGCCCGCGCCATAGTTCGGATGCTTGTGGTCATACATCAAGGTAGGAAAGATCAGATCTGCTTCTGCCTGCGCCTGCGCCAGGGTTACCTCCGCCTTCAGGCGCCCCACCATGGCAATCGTGTTCCCGTCGCTCTGAAAATCCGCAAGGATCATCGGGTTAAAAACATCTACCTTCGAACCGGGAGCGAAAATCGATCCGAAGTCAAAGCTCTGCGGCAGCACCCCAATGACGGTGACCGGCGTGCCGTCCAGGTCGATCGCCTGTCCGACGATGCCCGCATTGCTTCCGTACTGCCGCTTCCAGAATGGATAGCTCAGCAGTACCGCGGGGCGGCTGTGGGGCAAAGCCTCTTCCGCGGTGAATAACCGTCCCAGCAATGGCTGAACACCCAGAGTCTCAAAAAAGTTTCTCATCACCAGGATGCCGGTAATCGGCATAGGCTGGCCGTGGCCCATAAGCTTGATGTTGTCAGCCGTGGAGAAGGCGAAGTACCCCGATACCGAATCGAACGAGCGATTGCGCTTCTGAAACTCTTCCGTGGCATCGGTCGTATAGGTCATGCTGGATTCGCCACCGGTCGTCTTCTTGGTCAGAATCCGAACCAGCCTTTGCGGATCCTTGAGCGGCAGCGGCCGTAGCAGGATGGTGTTCACCACGCTGAAGACGGCAATATTCGCCCCGATCCCCAACCCGAGGATCACCACGGCGATTGCCGTAAAGCTGCGGTCCCGGCCCAGAGTACGAAAGGTGTACCGAACGTCCTGCGTCAGGACTTCGAGCCAGGGCAAGCCCCGGGCCTCACGCTGCCGCTCCTTCGCCTGTTCGACACCGCCGAAGCCAATCATCGCCTGGCGCCGCGCCTCGTCCGCGGGCATGCCCCGCCGCATGTTTTCTTCGCTTGCAAACCGGATGTGGGATGCCACCTCCGCATCCAGATCTGCATCTCGCGTCCCCCGCCGGAAGAAGGACCGCACCCGCTCCAACCCCTCCCGCAACGCGCTCACGAGGCACTTCCTTCGCTGGCCGTGGCCAAAACTCTCCCCATCACACGCGTCAATCTCTGCCAATGCGCGGCATCTTCCGCCAGTTGTTTACGGCCGCTGCGGGTAATGGTGTAATACTTCGCCTTGCGATTGTTATCCGAGGTGCCCCACTCCGCGGCGATCCATCCTCTCTGCTGCAACCGCACCAGCGAAGCGTAAATCGTGCCCTGGTTGAGCAGAATCTCATCCCCGCTTGTCTGCTCAATGCGCCTTGCGAGGCCATAGCCGTGCATGGCGCCCATGGTCGCGAGTGTCTGCAACACCATGATGTCCAGCGTGCCTTGCAATAACTCCAGTTTTGCCTCAGTCATCGTGCTCCTGTGTCTACCGCACAGAAGTATTTCACGTTTTCTGTGGCCTTGCCACAGGACTTATCCGCGACTGGCCGGCATGCCTGTCATTTACGCCACCATTTACAATCGACGTGGCCCCCCGGTAGTGAACCCACCCGGTTTTCACTATGAGAAGTCTGCATCGCGAACGCGCACGCCTATTCCTCGCCATCGTGGTAGTGGCGCGTGCGGTGGCCGGTTGGGCGGCGCCGGAAGTTCCCCTTACCAATTACCACCACACCATGTGGACCTCCGAGAATGGGCTCGGAGCTGTCATTGATATCCAACAGGCTGCCGACGGCTACTTATGGCTCACCACCTCCACCGGAGTGTTCCGTTTCGATGGGGTGCGCTTCCAATCCGTTGAGGAAGCGACGAACGGAGCCATACCTAACAGCGAGATTCACGCTGTCTTTCTCTCTTCCAACGGCGGTCTGTGGATGAAAACGCGAGCCGCCGGCATGCTTTTCTGGAAAGACGGCCACCTCACCACCTTTAGCGATCGCCGCTGCACGCCGGTTTTGCAAATGAACGGGATCGCAGAGGCTCGCGACGGATCCTTATGGCTGCAGACTTCAGGCGGCCTGTTCCATCTCGAAGGCTCTCGATGTGAGGAGATTGGCCCGGAACACGGCTATCCGGGCGGATTTCCCGCAGCCATTCTTGTCGATCGCAAAGGCACGATTTGGGTAAGGACGCTGGACGGGGCGCTCCTCTCCATGCCACTCGGTCAATCCAGGTTCCAGCAGGTGGAGCATGAGCGGGGCGCGGCTTCGCCTACCTTTGTTCTCGCCGCGGCCATTCATAACACGTTCTTCCTGCATGAGGCGCCCGATGGCTCCATCTGGCTTTCCGACGATCATGGATTGCGCCGCTTGACCAACCACCAGGGCGCTCCCGTCGTTCAGGCTCTTGCCGCCCAATCATCCGCCGAGAACATACGCTTCGGAGACTTCACGTTCGCGCCCGACGGAGCGATCTGGGCGGTCAGCGACCAGGGTCTGTGCCGCTTCGATCACGTGGATCGGTGGCCCACGCCGCGTGCCGCCGCCGGCGCGGCAGGTCAAAGTTTCACCACCATGCAGGGGCTCAGCTCCAACGCTGTCTGGAAGGTAATGATCGACCGTGAGGGCACCATCTGGGTTGGAACCAACTCCGGCCTCGACCATCTGCTCCGAACTCCGCTCTCCGTCCTTCGCCTTCCTGCGGCGCAGGAACACGACTTCAGCATCGCCGCCGGAGAACAGGGCTCCATCTGGACGGGCAACCAGAGTCTGCCTCTCACCCACGTGGCCGCGGACGGCGCCATTCAAACCTTCTCTAAGACTGGCGCGGTCATCTGTGTGCGTATCTTGCGTGATGGAACGGTCTGGTCAGCCGGAGGCGGCGAGGGCGTTCTGTGGCATTCCGCCGGCCCACGCTTCGCTCCCGTGCGCTATCCCGAAGACGAATTTGGTCCGGTCATGTCTCTCGCCGTAGATCGCAACCACGATCTGTGGATCAACACGGCAGCTGGTGGAACCTATCGCCTCACCGCCGGCCGCTGGATCCGTGAAGATCAGACATTAGAGAGAAAGCCCGGCGTTCTGGGAGCCCTTACGGGCGACGATGACGGCAACGTCTGGTTCGGCTTTTCCAATTACCTGACCAAGTGGGACGGTAGCAACTTCCATAGATTTTCCTTTCCTAATGGCACGCGGGGCGTTTCAGAAACGACCTTGGCCATCCGGGGAGATCACGTTTGGTTAGGTGGCACGGGTGGTGTCTCGCTTTTCACCAAGGGCCGTTTCAACGTAATGCAATGGCAGAACCCGGATCTGCCAGGCCGCGTTTCCGGCGTGCTGGAAACAGAAACCGGCGACCTGTGGATGAATGGCTTCTCCGGCATTACGCATGTTTCTGCCCAGGAGTTGGCCCGGTGGCTGCGTGATCCCGCTTACCCGGTTTCCGCCGAGCAACTCAACGCGCTCGACGGATTACCTGGGCTCTCCACCGAGAGGGTTCCTGAGCCGTCGCTCGCGGAAGGAAATGGCGGCCGCTTGTACTTTGCCACCACGCGCGGGGTTGCATGGCTCGATCCCGCGACGCTCCACAAAGATCTCAACCGCTTGCCTCCTCCGGTGGTCATCACCTCTGTCGTTTCCAATGGCAAAACCTATTCCGGTTCAAGTGACGTCAAGCTGCCCGCGCACACCGATCGACTTGAGATTGACTACACCGCGTTGAGCCTCGCCATTCCTGAGCGGGTGCTCTTTCGCTACAAGCTGGACGGTGTGGACCCCGACTGGCAGGACGCTGGAACCAGGCGCCAGGCCTTCTACACCCACTTGCCCCCCGGGCAATATGCTTTTCACGTCATCGCCTGCAACAACGACGGTGTCTGGAACGAGACGGGAGCCACTCTGGGCGTGGCCATCCAGCCTGCTTTCTATCAAACCTGGTGGTTCATCGCGCTGGTGGGCCTGATAACCGTCCTTCTGGTAGCGTGGGCCGTTCGCCTGCGGATTGCCGGCATTGCACGCCAGATGCAGGAGCGCCTCGGCGAGCGCCTGGCGGAGCGCGAGCGCATCGCACGTGAGCTCCACGATACTCTTCTGCAGAGCCTCTTCGGACTGACCCTACGCTTCCATACCGCGGCCGCCAGGCTCCCCCTCGACGATCCCGCGCGGGAGGCGCTGGACGACGCATTGCAGCAATCCGACAGGGTCATGCAGGAGGGGCGCGAACGAGTCTTGAACCTTCGCGCCCGGCGCACCGAGAGCGCCAGCCTGGCCGATGCT
>JBARKD010000578.1:0-11384 GCA_049800615.1 Acidobacteriaceae bacterium
TCTTCTCTCGCGCTTCAAACGCGTCACACGCCGTACCAAGCACGTGGATTCCACGATCTTTGCTGAAGATGTGAACCAGCAGTTGTCGCATCAATGCGGAGTTCTCGACGATGAGAACCCGAACCGGGCTGGACATTCGTGGCTGACCCCTCCCGCGGAAACATCGTCGATACGAAATCTATCGGCATCCTCGCTAAAAGCTCGAATGTTTTTGGGCTTCCAGTGGCCCGACTGCCCGCCATCCCGGCAATTCAATCACCCGTTGTCTACACACGGCGCGCCTTTTCTCGAGAGCACGCAGTAAAGCGTGCGTGAATCAAAGTGCCGGTTCCACAGCCGGGTACCAGGAAGGCCAGCCGATTAGAACTCTTCAAAGTGGTCCTCGCCGCTGCCGGCAGTTACCAGGGTTTCGGCCGGTTGACTGATACGGCGGTTCGCAGCCGCGATTTCACCACCAGACCTGCTGGTATCCACGCTTGCGAGTCGTTTCGATGGTCGTTTCGTCTCAGACGGAAATGAGGAACGCGCCGCGTGGACTGGCGTTTGTTGGTCTCGCTCTTCTTTTGATGTCAAAGCCCCGAGAAGCTGCATAAGATGCGCCGACTGTACCGAGAGGGAGCGTGCCATTGTCGCCATCTGCTCGGTCTCTGTGGTGTTGGTTGTGGTGACGTTACCCAGCTTGCCCAGTGCTGAAGTGAGTTCATTCACGCCGGTGCTTTGCTCTTCTGCCGCGGCGGCAATCTCGGCCACCATTTTGATAACGCGGTCCACTGACTCCACGATGCCTTCCAGCGTCTGGCCGGAACGATTGACCAGCGCCGCGCCCCGTTCCACTTTCTGTAACGTATCCTCGATGAGTCCCTTGATCTCCTTCGAGGCGCCGGAAGTTCTCTGCGCGAGGCTGCGAACCTCGGCGGCTACCACGGCAAACCCGCGGCCGGCTTCTCCGGCCCGGGCCGCCTCCACCGCCGCGTTCACCGCCAGGAGATTGGTTTGGAACGCGATCTCGTTGATGGTCGATATAATCTCGGAGATCTTCGCCGAAGCGATATTGATCTCCCCCATGGCGGTTACCGCCTCGGAAACGACTTCTCCACCCTGCCGAGCCGAGTCACCCGAGGTTCCCGCCAGCCGATCCGCTTGCCTGGCGTTGGCAGTGCTGTTGACCACCGCTTCCTTGATTTCACCCAGGCTCGCCGAGGCTTGGGTTAAGCTCTCCGCTTGCTTCTTGGCTCCCACCGCAATCGCTTGTGAGGACCCCGCCAACTCCTCCGAGGCCGCGGTAATCTGCTGCACGCTTCGTTGCGCATCGACTGCCAGGGCGTTCATCGCATCGAGGTGCTCTTGCAACTCGGCGCGGTTCGCCAGGGTGTTGGTGGTTTTACGCGCCAGAATAGACGTCAGATAGCACAACGCCGTAGCTTCGACCACAACATAAACGGCGTGCACAACCACCATCAGGTACCCGGGATCAGGCATGCAATATACACCGTAACCCGCGTTCTGCAAGTAGGTGAACCAGGCATGATGTACTGCGATGACCGCCGCTCCGGTGATGATTACCTTCCAATCCTCGTAGGAGACCAGCATAGCCAGCAATGCGAAAATACCGAAGTGGAGCTCGAGCCGGCCGTGACCCTGATGGATATTCAATCCACAGAACACCATCAGAGCGGTTGCGATGGTCAGTCGTGTGAGAAGCGACCCGGGATTAGCAATGATGAGGATCGTGGGTATCAAGGCGGTCAGCGAGCCTACCACCAGGGCAAGCGTCCACGTGCCGTACCAAGGCGCCAGGCTGAGTGAGAATCCAAACAGAACCCAAAGAACAAACAGGTTAAACCTGTTCGCGCTGGCGATATGCTGTGGCAGCGCCACCGGTGCCGAGTTACTCATAATGATCTTTAACCGTTTTTGAAGGGTACGGGCTTTAGCCCGTGGTTAATCCAACAAAATCAACTGGGCTTTAGCCCCTGAGGGAATGTCGTCTGGCCAACCCTCAACTTTCAGGCAGCAGCCTGACGTATGTCATTTCCGACGCACTACACTAACTGGCCGCCGCCAGTGGATCCAGCTCGCCCTCGCTGAGCAGCCTGTCGAGATTTAAAGCTACGGCGAGATGGTCCCGTGTTTGAAAGACCCCGTTGATGAATTCAGTGTCGACGGCGGAGCCAAAGTCGGGTGGGGCGCGCATCGCGTCGTGCGCGACCTGCAGCACATCAGAGACCGCATCGACCAGCAAACCAACCGTCTTGTCAGCGACCATGGCGATTACGATGACAGTAAATTTGCTGTATTCGACCGCGGGCAGACGGAACTTCATGCGCAAATCTACAACAGGCAGCACCGTCCCGCGCAGGTTCATCACCCCGCGCACATGCGCGGGTACGTTGGGAATCGGAGTGATCGGCGCGTAGCCGCAAATCTCCTGGATCTTGAATAGTTCCAAGCCATATTCCTGCTGGTCCAACAGGAAGGTGAGGAATTGGTATGACTGTTGGACCTGCTTCGCGAGTCTTGTCTCCATTGTTACTCCTTTGCCGCCGGACCGTTTTTGAAGGGTACGGGCTTTACAGGCTGCGGAAAAAGTCATGATCGAGCAAAAGATGCGTGAAACAGGGCTAAAGCCCAAACTGCTTTCAAGCACTTACGGCACGACTGAAGTCGTGCCCTGATACAAAGCCGCGTTTTTCCGCAGCCTGTTTAGCCCGTACGTTAATCCAACAAAATCAACTGGGCTTTAGCCCCTGAGGGAATGCCGTCTGGCCAACCCTCAACTTTCAGCAGCAGAATGACGCCGCAGCATTATTGGCTGGCACGAATGATTCGACCATTGAGAGGCTGTAACGGCCGGGCGTTCATGGGATACCGTTCTGCGAAGAATGCCAGCTCATCCGTTGAAGCCGGGAGGGGCGATTTGATTACCAGCCAAGTCACGCCTTCGGTGCACGGTGGGGTCGTCAGGGATCCCATATAGGTATAGTAACTACGATTGTCCGGTAGGAGATTGGCTGGATTTATCGTGAGTGACTGGGGTGAGACATCGACTGCTCCCTGTTTGGATACATGATCCCAGACACTTTGAATGGCAGCGTTTGAGTCCCCGGCCTTCAGCTCCACCGCGATCACCGCGATCTTACCCTCGCTGTCTGCGTGAACAAGGTGAATGACCATGGGAGCGGCCTGGCTGTGGATCTCTTCTTCCCCCGGATGATGAAAATGAAACTGAAGCAGATTGTAGACATGGCCGCCGATCGTGATCGAGTTGCCCGGCGCGACCTTGACCATTATCGTATGGCCATTGTCGAGGATGGTCGACGAAGAGTCCTGATAGTGAAATTGAATGGGATCCAGTGTTGCCGATTGTGCATCTTCAATATCGATCGGAGACTGTTCCCGTCCCGATTGACAAGTAGCGAAGGCGGGATCGAGCGCACCCCAATGCTGCGGGGAGTCGTCGCCGTCATAGGTCCAATGGGCAACAGGCTTCTGTCCTTCAGCAGATGCGCAAGCCACGGCGATGATGGCCGCGAAGGTGACGGCGTAACAAGAATGTCTCAATGTATTTTCCTCCAGACGAATCGTGGAAGGGCAGCCGGCGACCAGGTTCAACCTGGATGCGACGATCGCCACGGAGTATGCCCGCATGCCTCTCAGGTTGCCTATCGCCTTGAACCAGAGAGACTTTAAGGTCGGACCGCGTTCGTATCATGGGCGGACATCATGAATGTTCCGCCATTCGCTGCGCAGAACAATGAGCGCCGAGAAGGCTATTTGGCTGCGCGGTTGGCTCTCTTTTTTGCCCGCCGGGTATGCCCGGAGTGTCTCAAACGTTCTAGAACTCCTCGAAGCTGCCATCGTTGGGATCGCCTGCGCTGGCCACCGCCAGCGCGGCTTGCGGGTTGCCTGGACGACGAACCGCGGAGCCATTGGATTTGCTTACCGCCGCTGAAGTCGCTGCAGTTCGAATCCCCGCCCTGAATTTGGTGGCCAATGGCGGCCGAAGCGCAGCAACCCGACGGCTCGCCGGAACCGCGGCGGGCCACTTGCTGTCATGGCCGAGCACGAAAACGCTGACCAGCTCTTTAAGACGCAGTGACTGCTCCGAAAGCGCCTGCGCGGTCGAAGAAAGCTGCTCGGTCTGGGCCGCATTGGATTGAGTCACCTGGTCCATCTGCGTCATGGCGGTGTTGACCTGTTCGACGCCGGTACTCTGCTCGGCGGCAGCGGCGGCGATCTCGTTGACGATGTCGGTCACACCCTTGACCGAGCCGACAATGCTGCGCAGGGTTTCGCCGGATTTGTTCACGAGTTCTGTGCCTTTTTCGACTTTGCGCAGGGAGTCTTGAATGAGTGTCTTGATTTCCTTGGCCGCGCCTGCGCTGCGCTGGGCCAGGCTGCGGACCTCGGTGGCCACCACGGCGAAGCCGCGTCCTTCCTCGCCCGCGCGTGCCGCTTCGACGGCGGCGTTGACGGCCAGCAGGTTGGTCTGGAAGGCGATTTCATCAATGGTGGAAATGATGTCGGAGATCTTGGCCGAGGCGGCATTGATCTCCGACATGGCGGTGACGGCGTCGGCAACCACCAACTGGCCGTGCTCCGCGGAGTCTCGCGATCCGGATGCGACCTGGCTGGCTTGCTTGGCATGGTCCGCGCTTTGCCGTACCGTTGCCGTAATCTGTTCGAGGCTGGCGGAAGTTTGTTCCAGACTGGCCGCCTGCTGCTGGGCTCCGCTCGCGATGGCGTCGGCGGCGGCAGCCAGTTCCTGCGAAGAGGCGCTCGCCCCGGCGGCATTTTGCGCCACGTCTTGCAGGGTTTCGCGCAGCTTGCCCAGCGCTTCGTTCAGCGCCGCGCCCATTCGTCCCATCTCATCAGCGGAGTCGACTTCGAGGGAAGCCGTCAGGTCGCCGAGAGCGACTTTCTCGAGCGCCTGCACCGCCAGCGTGAGCGGTATTGAGAAGCCGCGCGCAATCATGAGCGCCAGCAGGATTCCCAAAACGGCGGCCAGCAAGGCCGCGGACAGCATGATGGTGCGCGATGTTTGGTAGCTCGCTTCATTAACCCTGAATCTCTCTGCGGCGTGATTTTCTTTATTGGTCTTGGCTTTATCCACTCCCGCGAAAAGGGGCGCGCCCACATCGTTGGCAACAAGCAGGGCTGCTCGCGCGCCAGCCAGATCCTTGGCCTCGATGCGCTGAAGCATAACTTTGTAGGCCGCCTCATAGGCAGGCAGCGCATTCCGGGCGGCTGCGAGATCCGCAATTCCGTCTTTGGTGACAAAAAGCTTCTCCGCGGCGTCGAGGTTGGAGTGAACTTTCGCGAAATCCTCCGCGATGCTTTTCGCGTTCGCTGCGACGGACTGAGGATTGTTGATGTTCAACATAGCGTCCCGAACGGCGCGGCCGAGTGAGAAGCGGGCAATTTGGATGTTGTTCGCGTCGATCGCGCCTGCCATGTCCTGTTGATACAGGCCCACCATGCTCTGGTTGGTTTCGCTGAGATCGTGGATTGCCAACGAGCAAACTCCCGTGATCAGCGCCACCAGCACACCAAAGCTGATCAGCAGCCGGGGTTTAGCATTGAGATTCGTAAACCAGTGCATGGGAAAATTCCTCTCTTCAAGTTGCTTGAAGTTGTACCTGCTGCATGATTCCTCTCGCCCGCCTAACCGGTGCTCGCAGGGAAAACAAGTCCATGGTGGCGATCACTGCCACGTCCACGATGGGCGCGACGCAGCCGTCGCCCAGAATGGTGGCGCCCATCAGGCCCTCGACCCGGCGTAGATTGCGCTCCAGGCTCTTGACCACCACCTGTTGCTGGCCTAGTAATTCATCGACGACCAGACCGACCTTCTTTCGTCCTGCCTCCACGACAATCACCAGGTTGCTGTCTTCTTTTCGTGCCTTATCCGTCTCCCGAATTTCCAGAAATCGCCGCAGATGAAGCAGCGGAATCGATTCTTCGCGGATGACGATCACCTCGCCTTGTTCCGCGACCCGGTTCACCTGTCCTTCCTTCGGCGACACTGTTTCTACCACTGACAGGAGGGGAAGAACCAGCGTCCGGTCGGCTACCCGCACCAGTAAACCATCGAGAATTGCCAACGTAAGGGGAAGCTCGATCGTAATCGTCGACCCGAGGCCCTTTTGGCTGGTCAGCGAGACTGTCCCGCTCAATTGCTGAACATTCCGCTTGACCACATCCATGCCTACGCCGCGGCCGGAGAGATCGCTCACCTCATCCCGGGTGGAAAAGCCAGGCTCGAAGATCAACAGGTTGATTTGTTCTTCGGTCAGCTGTGTGCCGGCGGCGATCAATCCGCGCTCCACTGCCTTGGCGTAGACCCGCGCCGGATCGATGCCGGCGCCATTGTCGGAGACCTCGATGACCACTCTGCCGGATCGGTGAAACGCGCGCAGATGGATCACGCCCTCTTCCGCTTTGCCCGCCGCCCGGCGGGTTGCGGCCTCCTCAATTCCATGATCGGCGGCATTGCGAATCAGGTGCGTGAGAGGGTCCGCCAATTGCTCCAGCATGGACTTGTCAATTTCCGTTTCCTCTCCGCTGATTTCCAGGCGAATCTGTTTGCCGGTGGCCTGGGCAATGTCGTATACCGTGCGTCCGTAGCGTTGAAAGACGCTGCCCACCGGCATCATGCGCACCGCCATCACCCGCTCATGCAACTCTCGCGTATTGCGTTCCATCGCCGAGACTGCATCGCGCAATTTAGGCAGACAACCTGGAGTAAACCCTTCCACCATCTGCGCTGTCATTACTTGTGCGATGACCAGTTCTCCCACCAGGTCGATCAGCCGGTCCACCTTGTCCGTTGATACTCGAATCGAACTGCTCTCGCCTGCACCGACAGTCTTCTTGTCCCCCGCGCGTCTCCTCTTGCCGGCGGGCGGCGGTTCAAGAATGGGCGCCACCTCGAGCGCGACCGGCTTGGCAGCAGCCACGACCGGGGATATGGCCAGGGCCTCGGAGCGAAGCGCCAGATCTGCCGAGGCCGGCGGGGCGCCGCTCTCAATTTTGATCGTCGCCATATGTTCGACAAATTCGAAGACTTCGCGCAGATCCTCTGCTGGCCGTTCGCTGAGCAACTCGATCGTCCAGTTCAGGTAACACTGCCCAGGGTCGAGGTCATTGAGTGATGGCAGTTCTTCACTGTGCACCTGGCAACTGCGCAGTTTCCCCAGGCCGGCAAGGTTACGGATCAGCATGATTGGGTTGGCGCCGCTCAAAAATATTTCGCGGGCCGGGCGTATTTCGACGGTATACAAGGTCAACCGCCCCCTGGTTTCCAGATGTTTTTCGCGCGCTGCTTCGGTCTGCGCATCGCTGTCCGGCACAGCGGCTTCCGCGTGCCCGATGAGAGCTTCCATTCGCCGGACGAGGTCTGGCGCAGCCGCGGGTAGCGGACTATCCTCCCCATCGGCCCCTCCCTCGAGCAGGACGCGCAGCACGTCCACGGATTCCAGAAGCGCGGCAATCACTATCTCCGTGACCGGTATCTCCATGGAGCGCAACTGATCGAGCAGGTTTTCGAGCGCGTGGGTGAAACGGACCAGGTTGGTCAGCCCGAAGGATCCCGCACCACCCTTGATCGAGTGCGCAGAACGGAAGATCGCGTTCAGCAACTCGGTATCTGCCGGGTTGGAGCGAAGATCGAGCATGCCTGCTTCAATGGCGCTGACATGTTCAGCGCTTTCCTGCAGAAAGGTTTGGCGGAACTGGCTCAAATCGATCTTCATAAGCTCACGGCAACACTTTCGCCACGGTCAATAGGAGCTTCTCAGGATCGAAGGGTTTGACGATCCACCCTGTTGCTCCCGCCGCCTTTCCCTGCTCCTTTTTGTTCGCCAGGCCCTCCGTGGTCAGCATGAGAATCGGCTTGGTCTTCATGGCCGGCTGCTTGCGAAGGTTTTCAATCAGCGTGATACCGTCCATCACCGGCATATTGAGATCGGTGATCACCAGGTCCACGGTTATGCCTTTCAGTTTGTCCAGGGCGTCCTGCCCATGTTCTGCTTCGATGACCTCGAACCCGCCCTCCTTGAGCGTGAATCCGACCATCTGGCGCATGGAAGCCGAGTCATCGACTATCAAAACTTTACGCACGTCGTAACCTCTCCGCTCGTTGCGGCTACCTGGCTTTCAGAACAGTTCCACATCGCCCGCTGGGCTTTCCGCAACATTGATACCCGCGACTTCCCGCTCCTCGCGCATGGTGTAAGACTTGAAACTGTCACCGGCTGTGGCATCAAGGTGAACAGCACCCATGCCGGTCGAAAGGCGAGACCGCATATCATCGAGTTCTTCCACTACGTGCGCAATGCGCTGGCTTACGCGATCCTGAAATTGCATGCCCCGCACGGCCGAGCTGATATCCTTTGCCAACAACGCTCCTTCTTCGGTCATGCCGGTGAGCATGGCCTTCATCTCCTCATGGGCAGCGCGCAGATCATGCAGGGACTCGTTGGCTTCCCGCTGCGATGCCTCGACGCGTTCCATGTCGCGTTCGTTGATCTGGCGCAAATCAATCAGGATTGCGCTTGCCAGACTGCGGAGGTTTTCGACCAGCGCCCCCACCTTGTTCGTAACTTCGCGGGATTTTTGCGTCTGCGACGCCACTTCGATGGCCACCACTTCGAAACCTGCTCCCTGGCTCCCCGCGTGTGCAGCCTCGATGCGCGCATTGAGGGCCAGCATCTTGTTCTGCTTGGCCAGTTGCTCCAGGAGTCCTAACGCCGCACTGATTTGTTGCGATGCCGCATCGATCTCCTGTATGCTCTGCACCGCGCGGCGCGAAATCTCCCCTGACTCAGCCACCGTCTCCATGATGTTGACCAGGGTGGCTCCGGTCTTCTCGATCAGCTCGTCGAACGAATGCTTTCCAGCCGCTTGATCTGCCCCGTGGCCCAAAAAGCCCGTCGCCTTGGCGACCGTAGCCTTGGCCCGGTCCGCCATCCCCTGGAAGCTGCCGCAAACTTCCATCACCGACTGCTCGATCTGGCTGGAAGTCTGCTTCAGCTGACCGCTCAGATTGGCGATCGAAGGCACATATCTGGCCAGCAGGCTCTTAACTTGCGCTGAGCCCATGGTTGGATCGGAGGATGGGTCCAGCTGCGGCTCGGCAGCCGGCAATTCGGTATTCATGGCTGCTCCGGTAATTCGCTTGAGAGATGGGGAGGCATTCCTGCGTACTCGAACCATTGCCGCAATGATTGCGAGGCATTCACCAGGTGCAGGTTAAAGCCTTTATCCCGGCGATCCTTATCAACCGCGAGGAGGATCTGTAGCGCGCTGGTATCGAGATGATCGACCTCCGCCAGATCGAGCGTGATGTCAGCTCTTGTATGCAGCGCCTCTATCGCCTTGGCCCGCAGCTCGTCCGCAGGAAGCCACTCTCCGGACCGCACAAAACTCATTGAGATCGCCAAAGACTTGCCCTCAGCCGGCGCATTCGCGCGGCGCACGTCTCTCTTTTCTTTGTCCCGCGGAGTTGAGACCTCCGACAACCATGCGCAGATCTCCGAACTGATGTTCCGAACTGATGTTCAATACCCACGCTCGACAGGGATGAGCGGGCCCCCAGCGATGGCAGGGAAGCGGTATTTTCTTTCCCAATAAGGTATCGACCGAAATGCGTATTGCATCATTCCGGTGGCTTGCCGGGGGACAGTCGTACAATGGCGCAAATGAGCCCGGGCTGCGGCCAGGCAAATCTCCAACAGTCTCAAGGCGAGACAGTTTCACAGGAACAGATTTAACCGGGTGATTTTGAGACCATTCGGTTCGGACCGCATCGTAGTGATGGACCTTTTCACCTTCGCTCGCTGGCGCGCCCTTGTTGCCCAGTTGCCGGGTCAAGCCATCGACACTACTGCATCGGCACTACTGCATCAACACTACTGATAGAGGAGCAATTCCCATGCCGCTGCCCGCGGACCCAAAAATTATTGACCTCAGCAACCGTCTGCTTGACAAGTTTCAGACCTTGTTTGGCGCGCACCCCGGCTTTCGACCGGCTCACGCCAAGGGTACGATGTTGCTGGGTTCCTTTACGCCGTCAGCCGATGCCGCCGCGCTCAGCAAGGCCGCTCACTTCAACCGGCCCGCGACGCGGGTGACCGTACGATTTTCTAACTCAACCGGAGTGCCCGTCATACCCGATAACGATCCCAATGCCGACCCCCGCGGCTGCGCCGTCCGATTTCATCTTGATGAGCACGTTCACACAGACATCGTGGCCCATTCGACCAATGGGTTCCCGGCCCGCACGGGTGAAGAATTCCTCGAGTTCCTCACCGCAATTGCCGCGACGGATTTGACGCACATCTCCGGATCCCCTCTGGAGATGTATCTGGGCACTCATCCCGCCACCCTGGCATTTGTGCAAGCGCCCAAGCCTCCAGCCTCTAGCTTTGCCCGTGAAACCTACTACGGGCTGAACGCCATGCGCTTTACTAACAATGAGAATCGGATCCGCTATGGGCGTTACCGGATCCTGCCGGAAGCGGGTAACGAACATTTGGATCCGGCGGCTGCGGCCGCCAAGGGCCCGAACTATCTCTTCGACGAGATCGAGGCGAGGATTGCGGACGGTCCCGTCAGGTTTCAGGTCGTGGCACAGATGGGCGAGGACGGAGACGCCGTGAACGACGTGACAGTGCAATGGCCGGACACGCGCAAATTGTTAAACCTGGGCACAGTCTCCTTGACCGAACCCGTGCTCGACCAGGCGCATGAGCAGAAGCAGATCATCTACGATCCGATTCCGCGCCTTGAGGGAATTGAACCCTCGGACGATCCTCTGTTCGAGCTCCGTGCGGCGGTTTATCTGATTAGCGGGCGACGCAGGCGTTCCGCTCCGGACATATCTAGTGCAGCGTGAGAAAGAAGGGGCGGGGTTTTGCAGGCTGCGGAAAAACAACGCAGCGGCTCGACAAGCCTACCAGGCGTGGCCACTTGTCTAGGCAGGGATACATTATCTAGCGCCTCGCTCGTTGCTTCGGCGCGTTTTTCCGCAGCCTGTTTGGCCCCGCCACCCAAATATTTCGGAAAACACACTGGGCGGCAAAACCCCTGATCTGCCCCGGTTTTCCCGCTTAAGTCATTTAGTTTGTACAAGGTGGCCAAGTTGTTGATATTCCCGAGCTAAGTCGTTTAGTTTGTACAAGGTGGCCAAAATCTTTGATATTCCCGCCCCCATAAACTACTTAGGGGTTGCCGATGGGGGAATTCGGCGCAACCGCCGGTGACGCCGCAGTGGGCATTCGGCCCCGGATTTCCTGTTGAGGCTCGTGGCTTAGGCGAGCTTCATGCGCCTTTCTTCGACGGAAAGGCGCATACGTGTACGCGTCCAGCGCAGCCTGGCAGGA
>JBARKD010000579.1:0-3749 GCA_049800615.1 Acidobacteriaceae bacterium
AACGCTGAAGCACACGATATCGCTCTCGAATTCCGGCGACTGCGCGCAGACCTGGAATGTGGGAAGCCTTGTCTACTGCGGGGGTGGCAACGGCGGCGCGGTTTTCAAGTACCCTGCCGGCGGTTCACCGATTGCGGTCTTCACCGGCAGTTTCGACTCACCGCTCGGCGTGGAGGCAGCCCAGAAATAACCCGCGCTATTAAGAGCACCGGTGTACTCAAGTGTGTGCCGGTGCTCTAGTGGCTCTCGGGAAATGCGAGGCGCTGCCAAACCGCCTGGACCGCTAGTCGGCACGGCGTAGAGGCTCACCTTACGGGATAGCTTCATTCGCCCGATCTGCGCTCGGTCGGACAAGTCCTCGGTGAACCACAGGGCGCCATCAGGACCAGCATCGATTGCGACGGGCCGACTCGACGACGAACCTCTTCGGCCACGACGCCGCCCGATGGCCTCTGCCTGCGTCAACATCCAGCCGGCGCGGCTATCCAACAGGCCGAATGACAATTGAGAGCTGGAGCGGTTTAGTGAGCGTACCAGACGTTTCCCTTGGTATCCGACGCCCAAACGAACGCGCCATACTTAAAAGTATCGGTTGCGATGCTCAAGAAGAATGCTTTTGTGCCGACCTCCTTCCAGCATTTTCCACTGGCATCGTAATACCACACTGCATCGGTAATCTCCGGACTACCTACGGCTAACTGATCTAACCCAAGGAACGTACCGTTCTTGACCGCGACCTCAAGAAAGCCAATCCCCTGCGAGTTAGAGCATTGGACGTCCCCGAGAGACTGTACAACCCATCCCAGGAACTTGTTACTCTTATTGTATGTCGCTGCTATCTTCCACACGTTGCCATTGTCATCCAAGTCAGCTATCGTACTGCCTTGCGGATCGGCGCTCACCTGATAGGCTCCAAATGGCATCGTCTTCCAAGTTCCGTTTGGCCATTTTTTCGATAGACTTGGCACGAACAGCATGACGGCTGATCCCGGGGGGACCGCTGCCCATATACGTCTTGGTCTTCGAAGTTGCAAATAGGAAGCCTTTGGGGTTCCGTACCGCTGGGTTGTGCACGGCAAGGCTGGTAAAAGTTTGAGCGGGAAAGTAGTGTGTCAAGAATTGGCCCGTACTTTGATACGAGCTGAACACTCTACCGCTCCGTGCGAGACCCCACACTGGAGGACGACTCATGCTGCCATCAGCTACTATCGCCGTCAGGTATTCCTTTTCAAATGTATAGTAGTTAATGCCTGACATGGTATACCAAAGCCATAGCGCATAATCTCCGGCGTTGTCTTTTTTGTTAAGGAGTGCGAACATCTTTCCGTCAGCGTAGCTGGCCCCCATCGGTATTAGCAAAGTTCCGATGACGCCGCCGTTGAAAAAGTTCAAGTCTGTCGGAAGCTTGGGGTTAAAACCAGGTTCCCATTTGGTCCACGTATACGTTGCCTGTTTGATGTGACCAAACTTCCGGTCAGGCGCCGGGCGCCCTTGAATGGAGACGGGCGCCGCTGGACCGACGAGCGACGAGGGTACGACGCTAATCGGCCGCTGGGGGCCGCCGCAGCCCGAGAACATGACTGCCGCGCAAACCACGAACGCATTCCGGCTTCGAGTGAAAGCCTTCATTTTGCTTTACTCCTCCTTCCTCAGCCTAGCACTGGCTCAGCGCGCACCAGGCACCCAACCTGCACAAATTGCGGAACCATGCGCTCGGCTTGAACAACACTAAAACTTAGAAATCGCGATAACCATGCCAGGGCAACCATCGCGACGACACCAACTCGGAGGCGACTTGTAAACCGGGTCATTGTGAAGCCCCTTTCATCACAACATAAGGTTTGCAGAAACGACGATCGCTAGGATTGAAACGATGCTCGCTGCGCGAAGTTCAATGCCGATCGGAGGCCCCGCAAAGCGAGGCCCCCGCTGCTACACTGGGCGGCAGCGCTGACTAAGATCATGTCAAACAGGCACGCCGTTCACCGTTAACCTAGCCTCACTGCGCCGCTATTGTCGCACAATTTGGCTTTGGAGGCTTGCTGGGGTTGCTTTCCGTAAATACGATCGCCGGCCAATTCCTTTTCGGCCATTGGAGTGGCGTAGGCATGAGTTTGAGGTTGTTCGATTCGCCAATAGTCGCGAAGCCGTTTTTGATACCCCGCGGGCACTCAGTCGTCTGCGCATTATTGACCGTGGTGACGCCGAGATGCACAGCGATCGTCGGATCACCGGTGAAGAATGCCTCTGAGCCACAGCACATTCCGTAGACACCGAACTCCGCTGTGTGCCAGAAGTCGGAAAGAGCAGGGAATTCGTTGCTGCCGTCTTGTTGGTACAGTTGAGGCGATGGGCCCCCATACACATCCAGGGTGGCATAATCTGAACCTGAACCGCCGGGTCGGGACTCAGAAGCGCCACCTAGACGGAAGTACCTGAGCCCGTTAGCGATAGCATAAGATTGCACATCCGTCTCGTCCGACCAGGTGGAGCAGTCCTCCGGATTGACTGAAGACCCGCGATGAACGCCTTGCCAGCCGCTAGGACAGCTGTCTGTGCACGTCCTGCTTGCGCACGGCGCAAAATTAAGCAGCCAGTACTCGATTTGTAACCTTCCGTCATTGCCGGAGGTGTTCCCTTGGTTGTCAAAGTAAAATTCTTGCCAACCTATACAGTTCGGATTTGGGCACATGCCGGACGCCTTGAATCCATTCGTGGCGAGTATAAGGGAGTAGTAATTAGCGCCGTCGTAGTCCGAGTCCGTTCCGCCGACACTCCCCTCCGATGCGATGTTTTTGACAGTAACGAACGATCCTAGACCAGCCGTGATGTGCCCGCCGCTTGGCACAGCGAAATATGCATCGCCACCAACTTGGGGGTGAATCCCGAGTGGTTTCAGGTACGCTTGCATGTGCGAAATGCCCGCGTTCGCTGGCATATGCGTAATGCGCTCTCCCTTTTCGCAGCGAAGCTCCCTCCACTGTGTTTCTGGGTAGATGGCCTTTCGGCACCCGTGCCCCGGATTGGGGACCTGCAGCATCATCGAGCGCCAGCGTTCCCACTCGGCCTCGGTGGGCCGTCTTGCGAGCACTTGCGCCGGCGCTACGGCGTTTGTCGCCGGCGCACCCACTGGTTGCTGCGATCCCCCGCAGCCCCCAAGCACTATCGCCGCTACGCAAAAGCCGATGGCACCGCCGCTGAGATTCAAACCTTTCATTTGCAGCCTCCTTAATACGCAAACGAAACGAAGGGCGAGGTTGCCCTAACGCACCCCAGCCTACCTCGGCTTAACCTGACGTACCACGCACAACCCGCACAAACAACCTGCACAACTTGCGGCCGCTCACGCTGAGTTGGAGCGTAGCGCCCGCGGGTACCAATGGCGGCGAGGTTTTCAAGTACCCAGCCGGCGGTTCACCGGTCGCGGTCTTCACGAGTAGTTTCGATTCGCCGCTCGGCGTGGTGGCAGTCCAGAAATAACCCGCGCTAAGAAGAGCACCGGTGTATTTGGGTGTGCCGCGACTTCACTTCAGTCCCGATACGCTCACGCAAATTCCTGTTCGCCGGTGAACTGGTTAAGGGTAACGCGTATTTTTGACCGCGCCAAGATTTATGGCGAGTGGCTCGGCGGCGACGACGGGGTCGGGGTGGGCGGCGCCCATGCGCCGCTAAGGCAGTTGTTCAAGTCGTTGGTATCTTTGACTTTCGGGGGGATGACGTCTGGGTCAATCGCCTTGTCTCTGCAGGTT
>JBARKD010000580.1:0-5309 GCA_049800615.1 Acidobacteriaceae bacterium
GCACAGCATGCTCAGCGGCCGCGTCTCTTACCTGTATATGACACGAAGGTTAATCGATATGTTGCAGATTACAAACAGGTGAATGTTGTGTGACAGAAAATTATTCGCACTCTCTTCAAGCAACTGCGATGTTGAACCTTTTCGGATAATAACCGTAGCCATTTTGGAGCATTGCATCTGCCCCCAGGGAAGTCCGCTCCAGAAAAAGAAATCAGACAGAAAACCGAGTCCACCCATTTCCCACAGTCCGCAGTTTGGGCAGCCCAGAAGACCGATCCCCTAAACGCAAAAAGGGGCAGGCTCCAAGGCCTGCCCCTCTCGCGTAATTCCCGGAAAATTAACGTGCCCCGACTGCTTCTCCGGCGCCCATCTTCGCCAGCCGGTCGGCAAGCAGCTTCTCCAGCTTCTCCAGGGCGGCAGTGAAGCCCTCGATTCCTTCCTTCAGCTTGTCGTGTGCCATCCGGTCGGCCGCATGCATTTTTTCAAAAGTCTGTGCGTCCATCGGGATCTTCTCGATAGACATGCTCTGCGAATTCTTCGGATCCAGCTTGCGCGGCAGATCGCCTTCCGTTTTGTTCAGCTCCTCCAGCAGCTTGGGAGCAATCGTCAGCAAATCGCATCCCGCCAGCTCCTGAATTTCGCCAATGTTGCGGAAGCTCGCGCCCATCACCACGGTCTTATAGCCGAACTTCTTGAAGTAGTTGTAGATCTTGGTGACAGACTGCACCCCCGGATCGTCCGCCCCGTGGAAGTCCTTGCCCGTATCTTTTTTGTACCAGTCAAGGATGCGGCCCACGAACGGCGAAATCAACGTAACCTTCGCCTCAGCGCACGCAACCGCCTGATGAACTCCGAACAGCAGCGTCAGGTTGCAATGAATGCCTTCCTTCTCCAACTGTTCAGCCGCCTTGATGCCCGGCCACGTGGAAGCAATCTTAATCAGGATGCGTTCCCGCGAGATGCCCTGCTCCTCGTACTGCTTGATGATTTCGCGCGCCTGCTTCATCGTGCTTTCGGTATCAAACGACAGGCGTGCGTCCACTTCGGTCGAGACCCGGCCGGGAACAATGGCCAGAATCTTCTTCCCAAAAGCCACCGATAGGTGACGGAAAGCGAGATTCGCTACGTCACTGTCCTTGGCCTTCGGACCAAGCTGTTTCCTGGCTGCCAGGAGCACGTCGTCCACAACGGGCTGATACTCCGGCATCTGAGCCGCTGCGGCGATAAGAGAGGGGTTGGTCGTCGTGTCCTGAGGCTTGAATTGTTCAATCGATTCAAAATCCCCGGTATCGGCGACAACCACTGTCATTGCGCGGAGTTGTTCGAGCAGTGTTTTGGCCATATAAATCTCCTTGCCTTCAATTCCTAGTGTAAGCCTTCCAGTTGTTGAGATTCTTAAAATTGCGCTTTGGGTTCATCCGACCACGCAATTGGTGAGTGTCCCGATTCCTTCCACCGTGACCGACACTTCATCGCCCGGCTGCATGGGAGCTACCCCCGCCGGCGTGCCGGTCAGTACCAAATCTCCTGGAAAGAGCGTCATGGCCGCGGTGATGTAGCGCATCAGCTGGTGTATGGGAAAAATAAAGTCGCGGGTATTACCGTCCTGCCGCAACTGCCCGTTAAGCCGGGTGCTTATGCCAATTCCGGTGGCCGGGTTCACTTCATCGGTCACCAGGGGGCCCACAGGGCAGAAGGTATCGAAGCCCTTGGCCCGGGCCCATTGACCATCCTTTTTCTGCAGGTCTCTCGCAGTTACGTCGTTGGCCAGCGTATATCCCCGAATGTATTCGCCGGGGTCCTCATCGCTGCCAATTCTGCTGCATCGCCGCCCGATAACAATTGCGATTTCTCCTTCAAAATCGACCCGCTTGGAAAGCTCGGGGATCCGGATCGCCTGTCCCGGGGAAAGGAGTGCCGAGGGCGGCTTAAAAAACAGCAGCGGTTCCGCGGGCACCTCGTTCCCCAACTCCGCGGCGTGTTCGCGATAGTTCCGTCCGACGCACACGATCTTCGAAGGAGCCACCGGGGCCAGCGTCCGCGCTTCGTCGAATGGCAAAGGCTCAAAGCCCTCACTCCCGGTTGCCTCGCTTACCGGTCCTTCTTCGAAAGGAGGAATCAGACGTTCAATCCAAAGGCGGCCCGCACGGTCGATGACTTCAGCGTATTGCGCTCCATATCTGGTTTGGAGGCGGCAGTATTTCATGGCCAAAATGCTCCTGTCTTCCGTTCCTGTCTTCTGTTATAGGTCCGATAGTTTAGAACCTGCGTCCTCGAATAAGCGGAGATCGGCGTATAGATAGACTGCCGCCCGGGTGGTTAAGGACCAGATAATGTTTCTTCTGTCTCGGGGGACGGTTTGCTCTCGTTTCCGCTCAGATCGACCGCCGATACCGAGTAAGCATACGTATGACCCGGTTGAATCCCGGTGTCTCGGAAAGAGGTCTCGACTCCCAGCGACGCGATCCGCTCGGCGGGCAGATTCCCATGGACATCACGCCGGTATACGCGGTAACCCGCCAGGTCGTTGTCTCGGTTTGGCGACCAGGACAGATCAATGGCGCCCCCCGCCGAGTCGCCGACCGCAGCCAGTCCCTCGGGAACGGCAGGTGGAAACTTATCGGTCGTGGCAACTTCGATCGATTCGCTGGGTATGCCCTGCACCTCGACTTTCCTGCCCGAGAGCGAGACAGTGGCGACCCGCTCGAGTAAATACCGGTATTTCTGGTCGAAGAGCACAGAATTGTCGATGGCGTGGCCCGTATCCAGCCCGTCGGCAGGGTGGACCAACAGCGTTTGACGAGCAGGCGGCGCAGGGGACACGAGTGGGGAGCTGTTCTTTTCGGCCTGCGGCGCGGTGAGCCAATCCCGCTCGATGCGGAAGGAAACGGCTCCTCCTGACGCCCTTTGCCAGCTCAGCAGCACTCCGTCGCTCTGCATCGTGCCCGTCAAGCCGGTGATCGAGGCCGGAGCGGCTCCCGCCGCACTATAAGCGGCATTGGACGGTCCGGCTGATTTGCCGGCGTGGTTTCGCAAGACAACCTCATACCGCAAGAGCCGCTCCGGTCCTTCCTTGAGGTCGGGGGGGAGCGTGTCCGTGAAGGCCCCCGCCACGCCCGGCTTGAGGTTCAAGGTTTCAACGGCGACACAGGGCGCATTTTCCACTTCCCGGCAAACCTGAACCGTGACCGGCCGTTTGAGAGGGAGATGGTCTAAAGTGTGCGTGGGCATTGTCCAGGCGAGACGAACAGAATCGCCGATGCGCGAGACGGATAGATCGATGACTGGGGCCGGCAAGTTCAGGCTCGGGGGTTCCGGCGCTCCGGGGGATCCGCAGCCGGTCATGGCGACTGCCGACAAAAGCGCCAGGACGGAAATCAGCAGCTTGCGATTCATTCACTCTCAACGTAAATCATTCTTTTGCTTGGAGCTTGGCTGACAGTCGACGCCCTATGGAGGATAGCTTGCCGCCTTCCGGCTCCGTGCCTTGAGCACGCCATTTAGCGCCTCGACGCCTTTTTCACGAGGCCGGTTTGCCGCCCAGGCAAGTCTCTACATCATAGTTTCAGCTTTTGGCGCCGTGAAAACTGAAGCGCCGGTGTAGTAAGGCTGGGGCCGATTGCAGGGTTCCGGATCCGCAGGCTGACGAGTAGGGGGCGTTGTTCCTCGGACAAAACTCGCCGCATGTGTCACATCCGCACGGCGGTGCAAAGCGTATTTTGATCAGGTGTCGATAAATCCTTATGGGGCGGTCAACAAATTCCCGCTTGCGCTCATCTCACTTGTGTTGCCATCCGGGTTTGTGCCGAACTTGTGATTTGGTGCGTCTTCATAAAAGCGAAAAGTATTTTCTTCGCGTAACATTTCCTGTTGATTTTCATCAGATAGCCGTACAACTTTCGACGTTGAGGAGTTCACCGTGGAACCGAAAGAAGCTTTGAATAACTCCCAGATCGACCCGGCCAGCGCAGAATCCTTTATCGCCGAGAAGCGCATCGGCGAGCGCATCAAACGTCTTCGCCTGAAGAAATCGATGGGCTTAGTCGAACTCGGCCGTCATACCGGGCTTTCCGCCAGTTTTCTGTCACAACTTGAGACCGGCCGGGTGGTGCCCACCCTCCGCAACCTGGCGCGAGTGGCGATGGTCTTCAGCAAGGACCTGTCCTACTTCTTCGAAAGCGAGCCCCACACGCTTTTCCGCGTTCATCGCAAAAAAGAGCGCGTTCGCCTGCCCCAGACTGGCGTGGATGATCCCACTTACTACTTCGAGAGCCTGGGATATATGGTTCCCGACCGGGCGCTGGATCCTTATTTCGCCGAATTTGTCCCGCTGAAGAAGAACGTAGAGGTCCGTGCTCATGTGCATACCGGCTACGAGTTTCTCTATGTTCTCGAGGGGGAGTTAGAAATTCGTCACGCCGATAAGACCCATGTTCTCACCCCGGGCGATGGAGTGTATTTTGATGCCAGCACCCCGCACGCCTATCGTTGCGCGGGCAAATCGGCGGCACAGGCCATTATTGTGACCATGCACCAGGCGCAGGTGCCGCAGCCAGCCGTGAACCTGCGTCCGCTGGGTGCAGCCATGACGCCTAAGGGTGCGATCGGTAACGGACCTGTGCCGAAACCGCCATCAGCTACCGTGACGTCAGCACCGGGCTCGAAGGAGAACCTGCCGGCTCAGCACTAACTTTGCAAATCAGCTGGCCGAGATAAAGAGCATGGGCCCCGGCCATCACGCCACTGCGATGGACTCGCCGCGCTCTTTCGTCCATTTCCCCGGACGATACACCCCTTAGTCCCCAGCAAAATTGTCATCTCGTCCGAGCGGGGCTTCAGAGTCTGCGTGAGAACTGCGGTTTGTTCGATCCGCCATCGGCCTTGCCATGAGAACAATGGGGCGGCGCTTCCTGGAAAAGCCAACCTTTCAACGCTCACAGAATTGTCATCCCGACCGGAGCGAACCCGGATTTCCCGTCACGCTGCGCCGGACACGTCCACGTATGCGCCTTTCCTTAAAGAAAGGCGCATGAAGCTCGCCAACGCCGCTAACCTCAACGGGAAATCCGGGGTAGCGAAGTGGAGCGACGGTTTGTTCGATCTTTTTCCACCCCGATCCTTGGTCGCTGGTGACCGAGTTCTCACGCAGACTCTTTCAGCCCCGCCGTCAATTGGAATAGAAGACCGGCTCTAGCCGCCGGGGGGACCATCGTCCCCCTCTATGCCCGCCCCACGGGCAGGAAGAACTCCTCGATCTCTCGCCACCCGGATACCCGGTGAACCCCTGTGAGCTTGGCATTGTGCGGGGC
>JBARKD010000581.1:0-14187 GCA_049800615.1 Acidobacteriaceae bacterium
CGCCCTCGAAGCGGGGCTCAGGGTCCAACCAGAAGCCCCAGACCCATATATGAGACCCATATATGAGACAAGTTCTAAAGCCCCTTCATGGCAAAGAATATGGTATGCAGAAGGATGGCAAGGTCGAGAAAGACACCGCGATTTTCTATGTAGTAGAAGTCATATTCGATGGCTTCATGAATACTGAAGCGGCGATCCCCGCTGAGCTGCCACAGGCCGGTTAAACCCTGTGGGACAGACAAGCGGCGGCGCTGCAGCGTCGTGTAGGTGTCCGTGATGTACGGCATCTCCGGACGAGGGCCCACCAAAGACATATCTCCCCTGATCACGTTCAGTAACTGCGGGAGCTCGTCCAGGCTCATCTTCCTGAGGAGCCTTCCGGCACGGGTCACCCGGCGATCGCCGGCGTGTTCCGGAGATCGCCCGTACTTGGGCGCGTCCACAAACATACTGCGGAATTTCAGCATGACGAATGGCTTCCCGAATTGCCCCGTGCGCTGGTGCCGAAACAAAATTGGTCCCCTGGAAGTCACCTTGACCATAATGGCGGCCAGGACCCACATGGGAAGAGTCACTAAGATGAGCAGCGCTCCCAGCATCACGTCGATGCAGCGTTTCACCGCCGCATAAGGCACCCGGTGATCGCCGTCTGCATCGAAGCTTCTGACCATCAGACCGTCAATCATCTGCACGGAGGTGGCGTGCTCGGCAAAGTGAGGATGGCCGGCGCCCACAAGCGAGACCCTGACCCCAGCCGCGGATGCGAGATCGAGAAGCTGATTCATGCGCGGTTGCGAGATCGTCGGTGGAACGAAGATTTCCTGGACATCGAGGGACCGCAGCAGCGTTTCGGAAAGGGGTTCGGGGATGACTGGTAGATGGTGCTTGAGATCGTAGTCGTGACTATAGATGACGCGGCGATTCTCTAATCCGCTTTCGTCGACAAACCCGACCGGAATTTGGCCCATATGAGGCGAATGCAGCAGGTAGGAAAAGAGGCGGCGGGTCTCGCGAGTGGTGCCGCAGATCAGAACCCTCCGTCCGCGGCTGCGAAACAGCTTCCAATCGCGAATCAGCCTGCTGGTGGAATACTTCAGGATGACCAGCAGCGGGGTCGCGATTACCCAGAAAAAGGCAAGCAGCAGCCGCGGCATGTCGGACCTGGTGCAGTAATCGCCAACGAAAAGAAGCATCAGGCCGTAGCTCGAAACCCTGAGGGTCCGTGCCGTATCTGCTACCTGGAGTAAGGTCGCCCGTTGCGTATAAAGATGATGGGCTTGCGCAACAATTAGAAATGCCGCCCCGTAGGTGAGCGAGATTTCCGCCCACAATCGACAAGCCACGGAAAATTCCAATGTTCGATGCAGATCGTACAGCAGCAGCCCGGCCACGCACGCGATCCCGATACAACTGAGGTCGAGCAACGCGGGAATCGCAGCCCTCATCGCGCTCACTAGAAGTATGCGGGTCTGGGCCAGGACGGAAGTCACCCGAAACCCCATCTGCCCTGAGGCTGGTAAAGGAAAATCAGTCGCCATGTATTTCAACCTTCGCTTAGCAATGGATTCCGGTCTTACCTGAATGGCCAGGTGGCCGCGGGATTTACGTCGATAAGTTGGCTTGAGCCCTTCCTGAAAGAAGGTAAGTTGTTACCAACTGCAATCAAACTGACAGATTGATCCGGTGAAATCAACGAAACTGCGCTCGGCGATATCGGGCAACGTTGCGGGGCGTACCAATCTGGAGCGCGCGTGTTTTTATTGGCACGACATTCTGATTACTAAATGAAAAATACTGTCGCAACTTAAGCCTGATGTAACCTACTACCTGCACCCGAACTTCCGGTAAGTCGTCTCTACCTTGGCGCCCGCGCCCCAATTTACGCAGGATGGTTTCCAGCCGATGGAATTCTTATCTTGATTTTGAGCACGGCATTCATGCGAAATCATCTGCGCGGCCGCCTGGCAAAAAGCGCCGGATGGATGTTCCTCGGCCAAGGGCTCAGCTTCGCGGTACAGGCGGTCTATTTCGTACTGCTTGCCCGGTTGCTTGGCGCAGGCCAATATGGAATTTACGTGGGCGCGGCAGCGGCCGTTTCCCTGCTTAGCCAATACAGCACACTAGGATCGGGTTTGGTCCTGTTGCGTGAGGTAAGCCGCCGCAACGACGCATTTCCGCAATATTGGGGAAACGTGCTGATCACGACTCTGGGCGTGGGTTCGCTCGCGACTTTGGCTTTGGCGGCTTGCGGTGGCTGGATGGTGGGCCCGGCGAGCGCGTCTATCATCGGCCTGGTCGCAGCCGGCGAATGCACCTGCGCGCGCATTGCCGAAGCCGGCGGCCAGGCTTTCCAGGCCTTCGAAAAGCTCGAGCTTACTGCATTACTTACTTCACTCACCAACGTCGCTCGCCTGTTTGCAGCGGTCTACATGGTCCTGGCCTTGCACCATGCGACGGTCCGTCAGTGGGTCGTTGCTTCGCTTTGTGTTTCCTGCTGCTCGGCCGTGACCACGCTGGCCTTGGTGACCGTTCGCTTGGGATGGCCGAAATTCAGTTTTCGCTTGCTTCGTGAACGAGCGCTCGAAGGGGTCGGCTTTTCCATTGCCGCCAGTACCACTTCCGCTTACAACGACCTGGACAAGGCCATGCTGAGCCGCTATGGGATGCTGGCCGCAAACGGGATCTACACCATGGCGTACCGCGTTGTCGATATGAGTTGTACGCCCATTCGCGCGGTTCAGGCGGCCGCCTTCCCCAGATTTTGCCAGAGCGGACAAAACGGCGCACACTGCTCGATCGGGTTGACCCGCAAGGTCGTGAGCAAAACACTCCCTTTCGGCCTGCTCGCGGCCGCCGCAATGTTCTTGGTTGCGCCTGTCCTCCCGTATATTGCCGGCCGGAGCTTTGCCAATAGCGTTTCCGCTCTCCGCTGGCTGTGCTTGCTTCCGGTTTTTCGCAGCCTGCATCTGGGAGCGGGGGATACCCTTACCGGAGCTGGATACCAGCGTTACCGCACTGGATCGCAGATCTGTGCCGCCAGCCTCAACGTCGCGCTCAACCTGTGGCTGATCCCAATCTACTCATGGCGGGGAGCTGCCTGGGCCAGTCTTCTCAGCGACGGTACCCTGGCTGCGGTGAACTGGATCCTTCTCGCCTGGCTGATTCGCCGCGAAGCCCATGCTCGTCTCGCCCATGCTGTAGCCGCGGCGTAGCAGGCATCTCCTCTACCGGCCACCTTTCCGCCAAATTGTCATCCCCACCCGGATCAGTATGATAAGGGGATGCTGCTCAGGAAAGGGTTGCACCCGAGGCGCACCTCACTGCTCATGGCGGCAATTTTAGCCACTGCTGCGTGGGCGAACGGACAGAACGTACAGCAGAGGGCAGCCGAGAAGACACTGGCGCGGAAAGCGCAGGCAGATTGCGACGCACAGGCTGGAAGGGTCGCCAGAACATTTACCGCATTCGTCAAAGAGACCCGGGTGTACTCCGTTTTTTATTCACCCAGATATCCGAAATGCCTGGCTGCGGTTTACCTTCCACTCGGCAAAGATCTGCTCGTCGGCAGCATTATTAATCTGGATACCACGGGCGGGGCACAGCATATTGTCTGGGAAAGCTTGTTCGCCAAACCGATCGACGCCATTTCCGAGCTTGACCGGCAAATTGACAAGCTGAACAAATGAAACAGACTGCGCTCCGGGTGTTCTGCCTGTGCGCCTTTGTCTCCGGTATAGTCTGGAACCTTCTTTTCTCCATGGCAGACCTCGAGGCCCGGCGGAATCAGCCGCGGTCCACCCGGCTGGCCATGCGCTTGATGCCGCAAAACGGCGCCTATGCCGCGCAGCTTGCCGACGAGGTCTATGCCAGCGACCCGCAAGAGGCGGAATCGCTGCTGGAGCATGCCGTCAAACTTAACGCCTACGACGCGTCAAGCTGGGTGCAGCTGGCGCTCTTGTATGAAGCCGGAAGTGATTTGCCCAGGGCGGAAGCCGCCCTCCTGCGAGCCGCGGCTGTGGACTCTACGTTTGTTCCCAGCTGGTCGCTGACGAACTTTTATTTTCGACACGACCATACCGAACGATTCTGGTACTGGGCAAAAAAATCTGCGCACATGGTTCCGGATGACGCAACCGCTCTCCTCCGCCTGGCCTGGTACGCAAATCCTGACCCGCATGAGATAGACAGCCGGTTGCAGCTCAACTCGCCCGCGATAGAAGCCCAATTCGTGAACTTTCTGATCGCCCAGGGAACGCCGGAGGCAGTCAGCGAGGCCGCGGACCACCTGCTGGCAATGCCGGCAGAGGGTGAAAATAGCAATCAGACTCTGTTGCAGGCCTGCGATTGGCTCCTTGCCCAAAAGCGGCCGGATCTCGCCTTAGCCCTCTGGAAGGGTTTTGCGCCGCGGGTCGCCTATAAAGCCCCTTCCGTGAACTCTCCCATCACTAATGGCGATTTCATGAACTCGCCAAGTTCGCACGGCTTCGATTGGCGCCTGACGGCGAACGAGGGCGCCAGTTCCTTTCTGAACACCTCCCCGGATGCGTTGGGGTTCGAATTTTCCGGCCACGAGCCCGACAAGCTTGCCCTCCTGTCCCAGGTGGCGCCCGTCGAAGCGCAACGGGAGTATGTGCTGAGCGTCGATTACCTGACCTCCGGCATTCCCCCGGATAGTGGGATCGAATGGCAAATCAGCGATGAGCGCACCGGCGCGGTTCTCGCGCAAACAGGGAGTCTTTCGGCCGAGCAAGGCGGCACGGCCCGAGCCCGCTTTACGGCGCCGCCCGGAACCGCATTCGTCCATCTTTCCCTGCTCTATCAACGGCAGCCGGGAACGGTTCGGGTGGAGGGCAAACTTACCCTGAAAAGAGTCTTCATGCAGCCCGCATAAGAGATACTGGCGCTCCAAAAAAAACTCCCCCTCCCCTCCCTGCTTCCCGGGCTCTCTACGGCTAAACTCTAGAAACGGCATGTAAAGGGTTACCCATCATCTACATGAAACTCTCATCCGGCAGATGACATGGGTCATCATGAGGCGTATAAAGACGCCTACCGGGTATAGGCAAGCCAGCGGCGGCTGTTCAGACCCGCCTGGACGTTCACGGGCATCTGTCATGACACGTGTCAAAGCAATCGGCGGTTTGTGTTTGTGCTGGCTGGTGGTGGGTGGGGTGATCCATGCCCAGCAGGCAGAACGGCCGGTGCCTCCAACCTCGAATCTGGATTACGCGTATTCGAACCTTCCTACCCAGCCGCTTGGACCGGACGATTTGCTGGCGCTCTCGGTCTATGATTCACCCGAGCTGACCCGAACGGTGCGCGTGGACGAGGCTGGCAATATCCGGCTGCCCATGCTCAAATCCCCCATTCAAGTGCGAGGCATGGTTCCATCGCAAGTGGAAACGGCTATCGCCAAGGCGCTCACGAACGGCAAAGTGCTGGTCGACCCCATCGTGACAGTCACCATTGTCGAATATCAGAGCCGGCCCATAAATGTGGTGGGTGCCGTCAAGAACCCTATCGTGTTCCAGGCCACCAGGCCCGTTCCGCTGCTGGATGCGATTGCGCGCGCCGGAGGGATTCGGGAAGACGCAGGTTCTGACATCGTGGTCAGCCGGCAAGTGATCCGCGACGGAAAGCCGGAGAGGGTCAACCAGACCATACCTGTGCGGAAACTCATCGACAATGCCGACCCCAGCCTGAACGTGATGCTGCATGGGGGAGAGGAAGTGCTGGTTCCCGAAGCGCTGAAGATTTACGTCGTGGGCAATGTCAGAAAGCCTGGGGCTTACCCGGTGCGCAGCGATGAAGAGACAACCATTCTGCAGCTGTTAGCCCTTTCCGAAGGCCTGGCCCCCTACTCGGCCAAGGTGGCCTACGTCTACCGCCGCGCGCCCGGAGGCACAAAAACCGAAGTCCCTGTCGAGCTGGCGAAGATTATGAAGCGCAAGTCGCCTGATGTGCCCCTGCAAGCGAACGACATTCTCTATATTCCGGATAATCGGGGGCAACGACTCACCGCGCAGACCATCGACCGGCTCGCCGGCCTGGGAACAGCAACCGCTACTGACTACATCATCTGGCACTGAAACTGGCTATATGCGTAAAGAAGAGATCCAGATTTCGGACGAGGGCGTAAATGGCGATGAGCGCAGGCTGAACTCATCGCACGCCGTTCTGCCGGCGGTCGCCAGGGACGCCCCGGATAGCGGCCCGTCCCTTTCCCAATATCTATGGGTCATCAAACGCCACCGTTGGCATCTCCTTGCCTTCGTGATCTTCTCCGTCGTTGCCACCGTCATCATTTCAAAACGGCTGACCCCGTTGTATGAATCGACCGCGGTGATCGATATCGACCGCCAGACTCCGGCCGCGGTTCTGGGCAACGAGAACAATCCGGCCGTCAACTCGGTCGACGCTGAAAACTATCTCACCACCCAGGAGCAGATCGTTAAATCGGATGCGGTTCTGCGCCCGGTGGTCGAGAAATATCATCTCCTGACCGAAGCCCAACAAAAGCTGGCCGGGGATAAAATCCTTTCCTCGCGGCTCCAGGACGCGCCCATTGAGCTGAAGGGCCTGAAAATCACCCGCCCCTTGCACACGTTTCTGCTCCTGATCAGCTACCGGTCACCGGATCCGCAACTCTCCGCCGATGTGGTGAACGACATCGCCCGCAGCTACATCCGTCATACCTACGACATTCGCTACCAGGCGGCTTCGCAGATGACGGGTTACATGGAAAAGCAGCTCGAAGAGCTGAAGGCGAAAATGGAGCGGTCTGCGGCGGCCCTGGCCAACCTCGAAAAAGACCTGGATGTGATCAATCCCGAGGAGAAAACCAACGTATTTTCCGCCCGGCTGCTGCACCTGGACAACGATCTGACTGCGGCCGAAGTGGATCGGGCCGGCAAGGAAGCTGCGTACAACGCGGTGAAAAGCGGATCGCTGCCCGCGGCCGAAGCTTCCGACCAGGGTGAGCAACTGCGCGCGCTTGAAGTCAAGCTGAACGAGGCAAACGAAAAGTTTGCCGAGATTCAAACCCAGTTTGGTTCCACTCACCCTATATATAAAAGGGCAGCCAGCGAGGTAACTGCGTTACAGTCGGAGGCCGACGAGCTCCGCCAGCGAATCGTGCAGAGGGTAAGCATCGACTACCAGCAGGCGGAGAACCGGGAGTCTCTGTTGCGCCAGGAGATGACCAGGGCCAAGGGGGAATTCGACCAGACCAATGCGCGGTCCTTCGAATACAAGGCCCTCAAGCAGGAAGCGGATACCGACAAGGCCCTCTACGAGGAACTGATTCGCAAAATTCGCGAAGCGGGCATCAATGCCAGCTTTGAAAGCAGTTCGATACGGCTGGCCGACGTTGCCCGTCCCGCGCTCTATCCTTCCTTTCCGAGAACCAGGCTGAATGCTCTTCTCGCTCTGCTGGGTTCTACCATCATTGGTCTGAGCATCATCTTCCTGATGGACGCGCTCGATACAACCGTTGTCGATAGTGACCATCTGCAGCGTGAGTTGCGTGTTGCTCTGTTGCCCTCGCTTCCCGTGGGTAAATTTTCCGCCGGGCTTTTACCCTTGCAGGATTTGCCAGGCGATCCCGATGAGAGCTTTCCCACCTTGGCCGCGAAAGATGCCCTGGCAGCTTCGAATGGGGCCTTCGATGAGGCGATTCGTAAGCTGCGAAGCTCCATCCTGCTTTCCGCGGGCTTGGGACAACAGCCCAGGAGCCTGCTGGTCACCTCCGCTTCCCCCGGGGAAGGTAAGTCGACGATCGCGCTTTACCTGGCCGCGGCCCACAGTCTGCAGCAGCGGCGAACCCTCCTGATTGACGGCGACATGCGCCGTCCGGTCATCAAGCTGGGCGTTTCCAATGACCGCGGCCTTTCCGACGTGGTCAACGGCACGATGCATTGGAAAGAAGCGATCCAAACCCCGTACGCCTATCCGGACTTGGATGTTCTCTCCGCGGGTCCATCGTCGCGCCGGGTCGCTGACCGGATCGGCAGCGTGCTGCGGTCCATCCTCGATGAGGCTGAGCGGGAATATGACCTGGTCGTGATCGATTCGCCGCCTTTGCTCGGCTTCGCTGAGCCGCTGGAGATAGCTGCACTGGCGGACGGCGTCATCATTGTAGCCCGCGCCGGGCGCACCAACAGAACCGCCATCGCCAGTGTGGCGGAACAACTGAAGCGGGTACGCGCAAATGTCATCGGCATCGTGCTCAATGGCGTCCGGGCTGATATGAGCTCCCAATACTACTACTACAGCCCGCGCTACTACAGTCATTACCAAAGGGACGATCGCTAGGCCGGGGCCAGTGCCGCGAAACCATGACAGCGGAACCAAAATAACCGGACCAGGATAAAAATTGAAACCGGCATGCAAACGAGACGTTGTTTATCTTTACGTGTGGTCGGGCGACGCCAAGCGGGCACTGGATCTCGCCGAGCAACGATATCCCGGCTTGGCCATCGAGGAATTCCCGCATCGCAGGTTGCGCGAGGCTTCCTTGCTCGGCCGAATCACTCTGCTGCGTGCCTTTCGTGGACGATCGGTCATCTTTTTTGTTGAATCCGTCGAAAACTTTAAATACCCGAGACTGATCGAGTGTATTCATCTGCTGCACCGATGCCGGGAGACGGTACTGTGCGATGGCAACGGGCAGTTGGCATCGATGCGAACGGGCGATGTTCTCCGGCGGCTGCCCGGAATCGGGTTGGGCGCTTTGCTCGACGCGATGGCGCTCATTTCGTGGTGGTGTTATTTGCGCATGCGGCTCCTGTTTGCCGCGCCGGTCTCCGCGAAGGCGGCCGGCGGCAACCCGGAAATCGGATACCTGGTTCCCAGCCTTGCCGGCTTCGGTTCCAGTGGCGGAGCGATCAGTCACATTCGCGGTTTCCTATCCGGCCTGCGGCAGAGCAGGCGTACCTGCCGCGTCTTCACCGGTGTTTCTCTGGCCCAAAACGTTTTTGAAAATGAGATCGTCCCCAAGGGAAACCGTCCTCATGTCTTTTGGGAAGCCGCCATGCTTTCCTACAACACCCGGTTTTCCCGGGGAGTGCAGATGCTCCTGTCCGGGGCGGCTCCGTGGGCTCTCTATCAGCGGCACTGTCCCTTTGCCATCGCTGGCGCGCTCCTTTCCCAACGGTTGAAAGTACCGTTAATCGTGGAATACAACGGGCCCCTGGGCTGGATTGCGGATCATTGGGACCCTACGCCTTTCAGGAGTTGGATTACCCTGTGCGAGGAAGTGACATTACGATGCGCCGCCAGGATTATCGTAGTGTCCGAGGTCCTCAGGACAGAACTGATCAAAAGGGGGATTCCGCCGCACCGTATCCGCGTGAATCCCAATGCTGTGGATCCGGATTTTTTCCGCCCCGGGACTGGAAGAAAAATCGTACGCGAGAAGCTTGGTGTATCTCCTGAAGAGGTGCTGATCGGATTCGCCGGTTCGTTCAGTCTCTGGCACGGCATAGAGATCCTGGAGCAGGCCATTGTCAGGCTGTTGACCTATCCCCGGCCATGCCGGTTGCGCTTTCTTTTGATGGGCAGTGGTTTGCTGCATGGCCAGATGCGGACGGCGCTGGCGGCATACGAGGCGCCGGCGGCCAATAAAATGGACGGCGCGGTCGTATTCACCGGACCGCTTCCCAGCGAGCAGATAGTCGGGTTCCTGGACGCCTGCGACATCCTGGTTTCGCCGCATATTCCTATGCCGGATGGCAGCCCGTTCTTCGGATCGCCAACCAAGCTCTTCGAATACATGGCCATGGGCAAAGCAATTGTCGCCAGCCGCCTGGAGCAACTGGCCGAGGTTCTCGAGCACGATCGGACGGGCTGGCTGGTAACCCCAGGCGAAGCCGATGAGTTGGCGGACGCAATCCTGCGTCTTGCCCTTGATCCCGGCAAGCGTGAGAAGCTGGGCAGCGCGGCGCGCCAGGCCGCTCTCGAAAGCCACAGCTGGACGAGAAACGTCTCCTGGGCGTTGAGCGATCTGCCCGCACCGGCAGGCGGCGGCGTGGCCATCATGAGCGCCGCCAACAGCTCATCCCCGTTGCAATGACAGTGCGATGATGGTGCGATGAGCATGCGCCGCCTGGCCACAGCCTTAGACCGCAATTCCGTAGGGTCACTGATAGCGGAAGCGGGCTGGCGCGGCATACGATCCCTGCGCAAAACGGCTTTCCGCGCTGGTCAGAGCGATGCTTGTCCGGTCCGCTTTGCCCCCATCGGCTACTACCCTTCGCGCGAGCCAATGGCGCGCGAGAAAGCGGAGCGCGAGACTGCGGAGCGCGAGACCATCGTGGCTTATGCCGAAAAAATCCTCCAGGGCGACTACCCGCTGCTAGGCTATGGAAGCCCCCAACTGGGTAATACGCCCGACTGGCAGCGCGATTGGGTCTCCGGCAAGGCGTGGCCGGAATCAAGAGATCTGGAAATCGTTCGTCACGATGGCTCGGACGTGAAGGCGCCTTGGGAACTATCCCGGCTGCAATGGAGTGTGGTCGTCGCCAAGGCCTGGGTGCTGACCGGCGAGCGGAGATACCGTGACGGGTTGCGATCCGTGCTGTCGGACTGGATGGCGCGCAATCCCGTCGGACAGGGCGTGAACTGGACCGTGGCCATGGAGGCCGCGCTCCGCGCCGTCAGCCTTTGCCTCACCATGGAGTTGCTCTGGCCTTTTCCAGACGAAGAGAAGGCGTGGCTGGATCAGATGACCACCTCGCTCTGGCATCATCTTCGCTTTATCGAGGCAAACAGTGAGTTCTCGTTCCTGGTTCGCAGCAACCACTATCTGAGCAACATCGTGGGGCTGACCACTTTGTCCGCTTACCTTCACGGGCCCGGGATTGAGCAGCGGTTTCGCAAATACGCGCGAGCCGTGCAGCGGGAAATTCTGGTCCAGACGTATCCGGATGGCGGCGGTCGTGAAGCTTCGACCGGCTACCACGTCCTTGTGGCCCAAATGTTTCTCCACTCGCTGGTTGTGCAGCAGCGATGCGAAGCTGTGATAGCGCCGGAATTCGCGTCTCGATTGCAGCTCATGTTCGATTGGATGGCTTTTTTGGCGGACGATCGCGGGCAACTGCCGCATCTGGGCGACTGCGACAATGGCAGGGTCGAGCTGCTTTGTGAAGACATTGCCCAGGCCGGCTTACCCGCCTGTCAAAGACATTCCCTGCGCATAGGTTCGCTTTGCCGCCAGGCGTCTGCTCTGCTTCAGGGGCCTGTCACCAACGATGTGCCGGCGAAAATCCTGCGCGACTCCGGAATCGCAGTGGTCAGGACACGTGAAGCATCGGTCGTGTTTTGCGCAATGCCCAATGGGCTCGACGGAAAAGGCAGTCACACTCATTGCGACAAATTATCGATTGTTTTTCGCCTTGGTGACTTTGAGGTATTGTGCGATAGCGGCAGCCGGGTTTACACGCGGTCCGCGGAAATGCGAAATGCCGATCGCGCGACCGCCGCGCACACTACCTTGTCCGTCGATGGCGTGAATCAAAACATTCTAAACAGCGACGCGCAGTCGCTTTTCGTGAGCGGCAATGAGGCGCTGGTTTCCTCGATCGCAATTTCGGGAAACAGGATGCAGGCCTCGCACCGCGGTTATGAGCGCCTTGGCGCAGAGCACCGAAGGACGGTCGAGTTGAGCGAGCAGTCGCTGTTTGTGCTCGATGAAGTGAACGGGACGGGAGAGCATACCCTTGAGCTGCGATATATTCTCGCGCCCGAATGGCGGGTCTCTTCTAAGATGATGGAGGAAAGGGCGGTTAGCTGCGTGATTACGGGACCGCGCCGGCTTACTCTGGAATGCGAAGCAGCCGATGCGCTCGCATTGAGTGTTCTGCCGGTCGAGATCTCTCGCGAATATGGCGCGTCTCTGCCTGGAACCTGTATCTCCGTCAAGACCACCACTCGCCTTCCCGGCAAAGTGCAGACCAAGGTTGTATGGAACTGAAAACGAAACGCGAAAGCACGCTACAGGGCGAAAGCAGGCTCGAGGGCGAAAGCATCGTCTGCTTTGCTGGTGAGGACTGGTGGTACCATCATCCCCATTCCAAAAATCACCTGCTCAAGCGGTACGCGCCGCGAAACAAGGTCCTGTTCGTCAATTCCATCAGTATGGGGCTGCCGTCGATGGCCAACCCGGATTTCTTTCTCAAGATCCGGCGCAAGCTGAAAAGCTATAGCCGCTGGCTGCGCAAGGTTCCCGAAGGTCTGTGGGTGATGACTCCGGTCAACCTGCCGCTCTATGGGTCGAAGCTGGGCCGCGCGATCAACCGCGTTCTGCTCCTGGCCCAGTTGCGTTTGGCTATGCTGATGCTGGGGATTTCGCGGCCTATTCTCTGGATCGCCATTCCCACCGCGGCCGAGATGGTGGGCCGGCTGGGGGAAAAGCTGCTTCTTTACCAGGTATCGGACAAGTACGATGCCAACGAAGACAGCGCCCTGTCCGTGCAGGTCATTCGCCGATACGATCGTCAACTCAAAGACGCGGCGAATGCTGTGTTGTACTCAGGCCGCAAGCTATTTGCCGAAGCCACCGAAGCGCATAGGTTCTTTCTCGAGCAGGCGGTCGACTACGAACATTTCGCGGATGCGAAAGCCCAGCCGGCTGCGCAGCTGGTTGGCATCCCTCAGCCCATCCTCGGCTATTTCGGGTCCATGGATTATGTAATGGATATCGGGTTGATGGCCGAAGTCGCCCGCCTGCGGCCCAATTGGCATTGGGTCCTGATCGGCCTGAAGTCGAACCTGGTCAAAATTTCGGCCCCGAATATTCATTTCCTGGGTTCGCAGCCGTATCGTGATCTGCCACGCTTTATCCGGCGATTTGACGTGTGTGTGCTGCCCTGGCGGGAAAGCAACACATTTACCAGTTACGGGAGCGCCATCAAAGTGCGCGAGTATATGGCTACGGGAAAGCCGGTGGTGATGGCGCCGCTCTTCGAGTATCTGCAGACTCCAGGCCTGCGATTTTACCGCGGCGCCCAGGAATTCATCGCCCAGGTGGAAGATGCGCTGGCGGAGACCGCGCCCGAGCTCCCGGCAAAGCGCCAGGCCGTGGTGAAGAACGGCACCTGGGACCGAAGAGCCGCTGAGCTGGCGGCGCTCATCAACTCGCTGCTCCGCGGCCAGCGTTACTTGCATCCGTCAGCGGAGCTCCATCCGCTGCTGGAGAGGAATTGAATGCGCGCCCTGTTGGCCGACATGAAGTCGGGACGAATCGGCGTCCACGATGTTCCCGCGCCCGAGCTTCATCCGCGAGGCATCCTGGTACGCACGGCCTTTTCCGCCATCAGTTCCGGCACCGAGAAGGCGACCGTCGAAGCTGGACGCAAATCGCTCCTCGGTAAAGCGATCGCTCGCCCCGATCTGGTGAAGCAGTTGCTCGAATACGCGCGCTCGAATGGCATAGGTGCGGCCCGCCAGAAAGCGCAGGCACGCCTTGATACTCTTTCCGCGCTGGGCTACTCCTGCTCCGGGTTCGTCATGGAAGCGGGCAGCGCCGCCGCCGGATTCCAGCCAGGCGACCGCGTTGCCTGCGCAGGCGCCGGCTATGCCACCCACGGCGAGATCAATTTCGTGCCTGCGAATCTTGCCGTCCGCGTGCCCGAGAGCGTGAGCCTGGACGCTGCCTCGCTAGCCACCATCGGCGCTATCGCTGTGCAGGGCGTTCGCCAGGCAAGCGTCACCTTCGGGGAGACGGTGGCGGTTATTGGCGTGGGGCTGGTAGGAGTCCTCGCCATCCAGGTGTTGCGCGCCGCGGGCTGCCGTGTGGTCGCCATCGATCTTTCCCCGGAACGCGCGGCGCAGGCAACATCGTTGGGCGCACAACTCGCTCTGAGCACACGCGACTCCGGTCTCGAAGCCGCGGTCGCTTCTTTTTCGCGCTATGGAGTGGATGCGGCCCTGATCACCGCGGCCACGCGATCGGCGGAGCCACTGGAACTGGCGGCAAAACTGCTGCGAGACCGCGGGCGAATCTCCGTAATCGGAGATGTCGGCATGGGCGTTTCTCGCGCGAACATGTACCGGAAAGAGATCTCTCTCGCCATGTCTCGCTCCTATGGCCCCGGCCGCTACGATTCGAGCTATGAAGAGGCTGGGCAGGATTATCCGATCGGGTATGTGCGCTGGACGGAAAAGCGCAACATGGAGGCTTTTCTCGAT
>JBARKD010000582.1:0-2471 GCA_049800615.1 Acidobacteriaceae bacterium
TTGTAGCGGCGAATCTCGTTCGGCATCAGGCTGCTGCTGGTCTCGAGATGACACTGCATGCAAACCTCGAGTTGGCGTTCGCGACTGAGCCGGGCCGGGTTCACAATCGCCTGCCGTATGGTTTCCCGAGGAGTCTTAGCGGCGAGAGCCAAACGCACGTGGGCGCCGCCCGGGCCATGACAGCGCTGGCAATCAATGCCTTGAGGAATCTCCTTGGGAAACACGGAAAGGCCGGTGTTCCCCCGCTCCGGGTAGCTTCCTTTGAGCGGCAGCCCATTGTGGCAAAGGAGGCATTCGCCCGTGATAGCGCGGCGGAAGTCCTCCTGGTCCTTGCGGTCATATCCAGGGCTCATGGCCCAATAGCCGGAGTTCTCTATGTACCAGGAGATCGGCATCTCGATCAGCTTGCCGTCGGGAGTGCGGTGTAGATAGCTGCGGGCGTGGTTGCCGGAACCAATCACGTAGTCGACCTGCTCTTCCACCACATTGGTTTCCTGACCACCAAATCCGGGCTCAGAGCGGCGCTGGTAATACTTGCCGTCGCGTTCCACCATGGTGTACGTGAGCCCGGAAGCCTGGTTACGAACCCTGTTCTGGTTCGTGTAGTCCTCGACGAGGTTTTGCGCGGTTGGGACATAGAGGGAATGCCCCATGCCAGTGAGCTGGTAGGTTTTGGCAACGTCCTGGTGACAGCCTGCGCAAATTGCAGGATCTACATAATTGGAAGGTTTGGCTTGGGGGACCGCCTGCCAGGCTGCGGTCAGAAGGACAACACCGCTCAGCGCTCTGCGCCATCGGCTGGCGGGGCTCCCGGTCATGGCACCAAGTCTCTCAGGTTTTTTGGAACGGTGACAAGGCTACCAGCGGCGGACGCGGCCTACGTCAACATGAACAAAGTTGGATTGCGCATAGTAGCCCACACCCCCGCGGCCGAGGGAGAGGGCAGCATCCCGTACTTCCGCGCTGGTGACGCCGGGGACCCGGATATCGATCGCCTTGGCTTCCATGTGCTGGCTGTGCTCGGCGACTCCGTGCCCGTGTTGGCGCAGGTAATTGTTGCTCCACGGAGTGCGGTAGCCGCAGACGATATCGATCTCTCCATCCGGGTGGCCCAACCTGGCCAGCAGATCGTGCAGCAGGTCGAATTCCCGCGGATCATAATCCTTGACATCACCCGTGCGATGATCGCGGAGAAAATGATCCAGCTCCGCAATGCCTTTCGGCAGATACTGATCGCCGATGCGGTAGATCACGTCAAGGCGTTCGCCGGTGTGCAGATGGTATAGACGCAGCCGGTAGGTGGGCGGAGTGCTGGCGTGGATCAGGCCGCATGGAACTATACTCAACAACCCCACGAGAGTCAGGAGCCCAAAGCGCTTCATGGTTATGGTTCTACTTTCACGACGGAAATCGAGGTGAGATTACGCACCCATCGGGCAGGCCGGCGCTCTTCGCTCGAGACCATCTTGAACGCGCCGTCCTGGGTCAGCTTTTGGCCATCGAGCGTGTCGGCGATAATCACGTCCCCGGTATGAATCGCCGGGTCGACTTCCGCCAGCGAGTACAGGACGCTGTAGTGATCCATTCCTTGGGCAACGATCCCGGTCATGAAGAGCTTGCCGCGTACGTTTTCCCCCAGGGGAACGCCGGCTTTGCCCAGCAGATCGGAAAGGAGTACCCCCGAGTAGCTTTCGTTCTTTTTACTATGAGCATTGAATACTGCGACGGTTTTGTGCGGTAACGCCGCGAATTGCTCAGGGCTGAAATTGAGCGTTTTGCCGTCGTATGTCTTGATCGTGAGCTGAGTAGATGGAGTGGACGGCGCGGAGTGCTCCATCTGCTGGCCAACCAGCGCCGCTTGGCCGGCGCAAAGCATAAACATGAGTGCGGCCAGGGCGAGAGCGGAACGCCGGCGAGAAGGTTCGTTGATCACATCGATATTTTAAAGCAGAAAGGTGTAACCTCCAGCCTGCATCCTCGTCTCAATACAGGGTTCTGGCCTTTTGCCGACCGGCGGGAGATTTTCTTATGCGTAACACTTTAGCTGCCTTGGTGTTAGCGGTTACTACTTCCGTAGGGTGTAGCGCCGCGAGCAGGGCGCCGATTCCGGCGCCTCTCCACGATGTTCCCCTGGCGCAAACGCCGGGGAAGCAGACCGCTGTCTTTGCCGGAGGCTGCTTCTGGGGGACGCAATCTGTGTTTGAGCGAGTGAAAGGTGTGGTGGCGACCACGGCCGGCTACTCCGGCGGGTCCGCTGCTACCGCAACGTATCGACAGGTGGGCCAGGAGAACACCGGGCACGCAGAATCGGTCAAGGTCGTATATGACCCGTCAAAGATTACTTACGGGCAACTGCTGCAGATTTTCTTTTCCGTGGTTCATGACCCGACCCAGCTCAACCGCCAGGGTCCCGATGTCGGCGAATCCTACCGGTCTGTGATCTTTTATGCCAGCGATGAGCAGCAGGACAT
>JBARKD010000583.1:0-1973 GCA_049800615.1 Acidobacteriaceae bacterium
GCATATTCGTGTCGACCTGCGTTCCGACGGTCTCCACGTAGAGGGTTCCCCGGAATCTGTTGCACGTTTTGTAAAGCTTTTTGCCGATTACGAATTTTTGCGGCGCAATGGAACCCCTTTGTGCAACGGCGAGCTTCACGGAATGCTCAAGCTGGTAACCGCCGATCCGGCAGTCACCCTCCGGGGATTGGTAGAGAGCGGGAAACAACGCTCTGCCGGCATCAAGCGCATGGTCCAGCCCCGTTCCGTGAACCAGAAGCGCTACTTCGAAGCCATCGAGGAATGCGACATGGTTTTCGGCGTCGGTCCGGCCGGCACCGGCAAAACCTATCTCGCGGTGGCCATGGCAGCTTCGGCTCTCCTGGCCAAGAAAGTGAGCCGCATCATCCTGGTAAGGCCGGCGGTCGAGGCGGGAGAACGACTGGGTTTCCTGCCCGGTACCCTGCAGGAAAAAGTAGATCCCTATCTTCGCCCGCTCTACGATGCACTGTACGATCTGCTGGAGCAGGACAGGGTCGACAAGATGCTGGAGCGCAACGTCATCGAGGTCGCGCCGCTCGCGTTTATGCGTGGCCGCACGCTCAATGACGCTTTCATCATCATGGACGAGGCGCAGAACACTACGAGCGAGCAAATGAAGATGTTTTTGACTCGACTGGGCAACAATGCGAAGGCGGTGATCACCGGCGACGTAACCCAGATCGATTTGCCCAACCCCAAGAAGAGCGGGCTGGTGGAAGCTCTGGAGATCCTGCGTGGCGTCGACGGCATCCGTTTCTGTCATTTCGAAGATGGTGACGTGGTCCGCCATCATCTGGTGCAGCGGGTAATCCGGGCGTATGACAGTTTCGGCCGCGCGCAGAGAGAACTGCCGCTGAATTTACGCGAAGGTGACCGCGCCAAGTCGACCGCCAAACCGCAGTAGCGGCGGTGACATACAATAGCCGTGTCTTCTGCGCCTCCCGTAGGGAGGGCATGGCGAGATGATTGTTATAGAAGCTGCCCGAGGCAAGGCCCGCGCCTCTGTTCTCGGTAAGCGTGACCTGAACCGGTTCGTGGCCAGCGTTGCGAAGGCGCTCGGTCTTACCGGAGAGTTCTCCGTCCTTCTGACCGGAGATGAAAGATTACGTGAATTGAACCTTCAGTTTCGGGGCAAGGACAAGGCTACCGACGTTTTGTCGTTTCCCTCCTTGCCGGAGGCGGCAGAGGGCGGTCACGGCGGTGACCTGGCGATCTCCCTCGAGACTGCGGCCATCCAGGCGAAGGAGCATGACCATCCCCTGCAGATCGAAGTGAAGGTGTTGATCCTGCACGGGCTGCTCCATCTGGCGGGCTACGATCATGAGCGCGACCGGGGGCAGATGCGCCGGCGCGAGACTCTGTTGCGCAAGCAGTTCGCTTTACCCTTTGGCCTGGTGGAACGCTCGCGGCGGGGCGCCAAGCTATGACCTTGATCTCCGGGCTCATCATCGCCCTTCTGCTCGCTATCCTGACCATTTCTTCCTACATCGCCCGGCTCTACGCGGAATCGGGCAAATTTCTCCCTGGTGAATTCCAGGAGAATATCGACATCTGGGAATCGAAGATCGAGCCGCGGCTCGGGCTCGACCGGGAGCGAATTGCTCTTTCGGCCTCGGTGCTGACCCAGGTTTCGCTCGCGTCTCTGGCGCTTTATTTCGGTGTACTGTTGTTTGCCGCGAACGGAAGCACGCGCCCCACGGCTGCGGAAGCGGCTCAGGCCGTGCTCGGCACGATTCTTGTCATCGTCCTTTTCAATCAATTCCTACCTTTTGTCTTCTTTACCCGTACGGCCGGGGTATGGGCCCTACGGCTTTTGCCCATGATCCGCATCCTCATCTACCTGGTGCTGCCGGTGACTCTCTTTTTGGCCTTCCTGCTTTCGGTCGCCGCGCTGGCGGAACCTCGGCCTGGAGATCAGGAGGAGGACACGAGCGAAGCCGCGGTCGACGCCC
>JBARKD010000584.1:0-8680 GCA_049800615.1 Acidobacteriaceae bacterium
ATTCCCTGAAGCCGAAGCGGCCGAGTCCCCGAGCGGTGAATCGACAACTGCGAGGCTGCGACCGCTGACCAGATAGTTCACATCCGTGATACCCAGCACCCGCTGCAACTGGTCGGCTGGCACCTTCATAGGTCCGGCTGAGGGTGCGGATCCCGGCGCTGGCTGAGGGAAAGCTGTCGACATCGCGGTGTGAAACGAAACCTTCCCTTCCACCTTCTGCATGATCTGGTGGATATGTCCGTTTAGCACGGTCACCGAACCGAAACGCTTGACGTGAGACAAGGCTTGCTCGCTGTCGTCTGTTCCCCAGCCCCAATCGGGGTAGATGGTCCACAGTGGGATGTGGGCAAACAGCACAATCGGGGTGCTGGCGGAGCGACCCTTGAGATCGTTCTCCAGCCACTCCAGTTGTTCGTTGCCAAGCGACCCCATGCCTCCGGCCTTCAAATTCGCAACATTCACGAGACCAACGAAATGCACACCTTTGTGATCGAAGCTAGACCATCCGATGCCCTTTGTACCCTTCCCATAGCGCTGGAGATATTGCTCGCCGTTGTCGGTCAGCATGTCGTGCTCGCCAGGCACAAAGAAGATCTGTTTTGCGGACGCGCCTTTTAACACCTGATCCAGCGTATCGAACTCACTCGGCTTTGAGAGCTGACTCAGGTCGCCGGTGTGAATGATGAAATCTGGCGGGTGAGGCATGGCATTGATTTTGTTGATTGCCGTCTGCAGAGTTGCGGTAACGTCCGGATTCGCCGGCTTGTTAAAGCCGATATGGCTGTCGCTGATCTGCACAAATGTGAAGTCCGCGCCTTTACCAGCGTCTTTGCCGTAGCCTTTGGCGAAAGCCCGAGACACCGGAATGCCGCCGCTCATGGTCCATACCAGCCCAGTGCCCGCCCATGCCATGCATTTCAGGAATCCACGACGATCGACTCCGTCGTTGTTGAGGTCTTGCAACTTCTGATCGATGAGATCGTGCTTTTTGTCTGGCATTTGCCCTCCGTAATTTGCAGCGTTCTGAGTGGCTAACTCGCACGACTCATTTTTATTCCCATTTATTTCCAGCAAAATCGAAGAGCGACCAGAAACTTGCGAGAGGATCTCCGACGCATTAGGCGGGGGAATGCAACTACTCACTCTCCACAGTGAAGAAGGTAACCTCAGCGAGGTGTTGCTGTTGTCAGCAAGATGTAACCTGTGTGTAAAGTTCCGTGAAGATTCTTAGCAGTTGTCTGTTTCTTGAGTTCGACTGGGGCGACGCCGAAAGGAATAATCCGCTAAGTGTGTCTTGTCGCGCTTGGGCAGGCTGGCCTAAAGAAAGTTCTCTACGTGTAGCACTAGAACTTGAGGAGTGCATCGCGGGCTGCGGCGAACCTGGCTAGACCTGACTAACTCCGCCGCAACCCGCGAACTCGTTATTGCCCCGTCTCTCGTGAAGGAGTCATGCGAGCATGTTCCTCGTCGGGCCCGCTGCCATCCACGCGCAACAGCAGCGCGCTGCCCTTGCCGAGTTTCACAGCTTTGTTGCTGGATGCCAAAGTAGCTTCACCAAGCGGCTCGGTGCTCCCGGAGTTCAAGATTTTCAGGTCGCCGAACCCGTATGCGCCCTTGGCAGTCACCGAAAAGAGCCAAAATGCTTGCGGCGCATTGCTGTCAATCGTGACACGGGGAGTCCCCAGTTCCTGGTCCACATTGGCCAGCGCGCCTTGGCTGGTATATTTCCCCACGACCTGCGATCCCACCAGTACCGGCCCACCTTCGCCATAAGAGATCTGGTCACCTCCGATTTGAATTGTGTTGTCGGCATACTCGCTCGAGGTGAGCTCGGGGGTGGCGGCAGATACTTCAGACCTTGACGCTACCGCGCGTAGGGTGGTGGTGATCGGTAGGGTCTGGTTACCAAGTCGAACCTGGTCGAATTGGAATGATATCTTTGATTCGTCAGATCCTTTTCCGGGAGGGATGGCTTGAACCACATGGCCTGTCACCTTGGATCCTTTACGTAGCGTTTCTCCCGCGCCCAGCGGCACATCCTGCATGACCGTGGCGATTATGGTGGTTCCGCTTCCACTCTTATCCGAGCGCAGGTTGGAATTCAAGGTGACGGGAAGAATGGTGCCGGCCGGAATCGACGCTGCAGCCTGATACGTCTGTTTAAGATCTTCTCCTGTGCCGGCATGCAGGTACAGTGGCAGCATGCACAACGTTACGCCTAGCATTCTCAGATTGTTTTTCATGTTGTTTCTCCTGGCATTACTAAAGAGCGTTACGGTTCTTCCGCACCTTCATTGTTTCCGGTGACTCCACCGCGCTCGTTCACTCGTTGTGTAGAACCGGGAGCAGTCGGTTTTATTCCGCAGGAAATTTATTGTGCGCGATGGGACCACGAGATCGTCCGCTGGGTTGCGGTTGTATGCAGGTGGGGCAAAGCGGGGGGACGCCGTCTGTTCCCGGCTAGTTTTCGATCGAATTTGCGTAGATCAGATGATGTACCTCCGGTTCGCGGGTAACATAGCTGGATAGGCGCTGCTCCACGTTGCGGTCCGCTTGGGTCTGCCGTTCGTGTTGACGCAGGTGCTCTGCCCACGAATTCACGAGAAATATCTCCAGATATCGATCCGCGACTGCAGTATCACGAAAGATCCCCCACCGATATGCGCCATCGCGACGTCGTATGCGACCATATTGATGGATCGCCTCCACGAACTCCGCATCGCGTTCTGGAACAACCGTATATTCGACCGTAACTAGTACCGGTCCCCGGTGAAGATCGCCTGTAGCCTCTCCCACGACAACCGGCATGCGCCAGTGGTTCCATGGACTCAGATCTGCAGTCGACTCAGGAAGTTTTGCGAAGAGCACGAACATCACACTTCCGATTGTTCCAACTCCGGCACAGACAAGAGCCACTTGGATGCCTGCTCGTTGGGCTACCGCGCCCCAAGTGGCGCTCCCGAGAGCGAAGCTCCCCTGATAAACCAGGATGAAGATTGCAAGTACTCGTGCTCGTACCCACTCTGGGGCAAGGTTCTGTACCAGAGCGTTGATCAGTGAAATGAAAGTTACCCAGGCCGCACCGCCAACGAGCATCACAGCAGCGAGTGTGCTCAACCTGTGTAAGCTGCCGATCATTACAATCACCAACCCCAAAATCACCACACCGGTCGACACAATGACTTCAGTCGACCATCTGGCGCGGGCCAACTGCATTAACAATGCACCGCCAATTGCTCCCGCCCCAAAGCACCCGAGCAATATCCCGTATCCGATTGCAGTCTGATTCACAGTGCGCGCAACCGTCGGCAGTAATGCAAAGATCGCGCTGGAGAAGAACATGACTACGCCTGTCCGAGCGACTACGGTAAGGATCGCAGGTGAGTGGCTGACATAGCGAATAGCGGCAACAATGCCTCCCGTCAACGTTTCCGGGGGCGCGGTCCGCTTGCGAATCGGCCTCTTCCACCTTGCAACTACCAGAATGACGCCGAAAAACGACACAAAGTTCACGACGAATGCCGTGGCGACGCCTGCGGCGGCTATGACTACGCCCGCAAGGGCAGGCCCGACCGCCCGGGCGAGATTGAATTCGATTCCGTTAAGCGCAGATGCTGCGGCGAGGTCGTCCTTGGCCACCAGTTCAGGCAGAATTGCGCGCCAGGTCGGTGTTTCGAAGGCATCCCCGGCGGAAAGCGCAAACGTCAATGCCAGCAGCAGCCAGGGCGACATTAAACCCGCGATGGTCAAGACCACCAGAAGAAAGGCTACGCCCATCATCCACGACTCGGTGGCCAGAACCAGTTTGCGGCGGTCAAAGATATCGCCGGCGGAGCCCGCCGGAAGGGCCAGCAGAAAGTATGGTAGCGAAGCAGCGGTCTGGGTGAGCGCGACGTAAATCGGCTCGGCACCGAGTGACACCATCAACCATGCAGCGCCGACGTTCTGCATGAAGGTGCCGATATCAGAAACCACATCGGCGACCAACAGATTGCGGAAGGTCGACACACGCAGGGGTCGCCACAAGCTGGATGAGCCCGGCGCCCTCAAGTTCTTCTCAGCGGTATCGGTCAACCGGCCTTGCCCCCTTGCCACCGTCTCGCAGGCGGTAGCCAAGATGCATGTGCTCCGACCGTCATGTACTACTTACCATCCGTGCCGAGTCATCAGGCATTGATCGAGCAGGAACCTATTATTGATTTAAGGCAGATATCCGTCGCTTCTCCACTGCTTGTAAAGGGCCAACTGCTCATCGCTCCAGTAAGGGCCACCGGGAGGCATGGATTGGTTTGTCAGACTGTCCCCGACATTTTGAGCATTGCCGTGATCGTTTGAAGGATCCGACATATAGGCATAATTGTCGAGCAGAACTTTATATTTGTTCATGTGGTCGATATCAATCTGCCTGAACAGCGGTCTAATGTCCCTCTCGAAAGAAACTGGCATTTTCTCTCTCCCTTCTTAACATCGTTTCATCCTGGACAGACGTGGAGCGTCGATTCAGTAAGGTGCGCGGGCGCTCGCCTACCTCTAGGCGCTTTTCGCCGTTGCCATGGCCTGGCGAATCGCTGAAACCAGAGTTTCAAAGTCGAAGGAACCATCATGACGATGCCCGTTGATGAAGAAGGTGGGCGTTCCGTTCACCCCACTTCGGACGCCACCTCTGAAGTCGGCGCGGACACGGGCTTCGAATGTTCTCTGCTCCAATGCCTGACGCAACGCGGTGGTGGATAGCTTGAGCTTTTCGGCGAGATCAATGAACAGTGTTTCGCCCAGTCGCTCCTGATTTTCATACAACTCGTCGTGCATCTCCCAGAACTTGCCTTGCGCGCCGGCAAACTCCGCCACCTCGGCGGCGGTTTCGGCGTGAGGATGCATTTGGCTCAGGGGAAAATTGCGAAAAACAAGCCGGAGGCGTTTTCGAAACTGCTTCTGAACCTGCTGGACGACGGGATAAACTTGTCCGCAATACGGACACTCGTAGTCACCGTACTCCACCAGGGTGACGTCCGCGTTTTCAGGTCCTTGGGCGTGGTCTTCGGCAGTGATGGGCACCTTAAGTTCGGCCATAAACTCCTTCTATTTCGGCAAATCTTCGAGCGCCTGGAGAATGCCATCCGCACCGGGATTCACAGCAACCGGCGAGCAATAGCTCCAGGCGATGATTCCCTTCTTGTCGACGACGAACAGAGCGCGCTCGCAAACGCCATCGGCAGCGCGATAGGCGCCATATTTTCGGGCGACGGCTCCTTTGGGCTCAAAATCGGCGAGCAGCGGGAAATGCAGATGCCGGTCCGCCGCGAATGCATCGTGACACCAGGAACCGTCCACCGACACCCCCAGCAGTTCCGCTCCAAACTTTCGAAACTCGGGGAGGACCTCGTTGTATAGAGCCATCTGGTCACCGCATATCGGGCTCCAGTCCGCGGGATAAAACGCCAGGATCACAGGACGTCCCAACAAGTCACTCAAAGTCAGGGTTTGATCGGGCGTCACGTGCAACGTGAAATTTGGGGCCACTACTCCGGCGGGGAGGATCCCGCCGCCGTGTATCTGAGTAACGTTCCTTGCAGTGCTCTGTGCCATTACTTTTATGCTCCTTTCAACAGTATGTCACGTCTGTTTCCACGTCCCATTTACAGAATGACACGTCACGACCCATCTACCATGCCGTCAAAAACGTAGAGAACGCGGCAGACAGCGTCCCCTCAAGCTACTTTGGATTTTTCGTCGGTTTTCTCCAGATGGCCGCCAAATTCATACCGCATCGCGGATAAGATCTTGTTGGCGAAGTCAGCCTCGCCCCGAGAACTGAATCGCTCGTAAAGCGCGGTGGTGAGAACTGGGGCCGGTACTGCTTCATCGATCGCAGCTTTAATCGTCCAGCGTCCTTCTCCAGAATCAGAGACACGGCCGGCGAACTTCGAAAGATTGGAGTCCTGCACGAGGGCTGCGGCTGTCAGATCCAGCAGCCAAGATGCGATTACACTTCCACGACGCCAAACCTCCGCGATGTCTCGCAGATTCATGTCCTACTGATACTGTTCCGGGTCGCGCAATGGCGTAGTTTCCGCATCGGCTGCGACGTTTGCCTGCTTGCCGACGTTAGCTTTACGCAGAATAGAGAGCCCTTCCGCGTATGCCGCCATGACACCGTACTCGATTCCGTTGTGTACCATCTTAACGAAATGCCCGGCACCATTTGGGCCACAGTGCAGGTAGCCTTGTTCGGCCGTACCGTCGAGCTTGTCACGGCCGGCAGTGCGCGGAATGTCGCCTACTCCCGGAGCGAGAGCAGCGAAAATTGGATCGAGACGCTGGATGATACTGCTCTCGCCCCCAATCATCATGCAGTAACCTCGCTCCAGACCCCAAACCCCACCGCTCGTTCCCACATCGACGTAGTGGATCTTTCGAAGCGCGAGTTGCTTGGCGCGCCGGAGATCGTCGATGTAATACGAGTTGCCCCCATCAATGAGGATGTCCCCTGCATCGAGATGAGGTGAGAGATCGGCGATGGTGTCGTCGACCACCGCCGCCGGCACCATCAGCCAGATCGCTCGCGGTTTCTCCAATTTCTTCACGACGTCTGCGAGCGACGTGGCTCCGATCGCCTTTTCCTTGACCAGTTCGTTCACCGGTTGTGGTGACCGGTTAAACACGACGCAGCTGTGACCTTTTCGGATGAGCCGCCGCACCATGTTGGCCCCCATCCTTCCAAGACCGATCATACCTATTTGCATTGTTATCTCCTTAGGGTGTTGCCTCCCTTTCTTAACTGGCACGCGCCAGACGATCTAGTTCCTGCCATCGGTTGGCGTCAATCTTTAACTCCGCAGCCCCCACATTTTCTTCGAGATGTTCGACCTTGGAGGTTCCTGGGATCGGTAGTATGACTGGAGATCGAGCTAGCAGCCATGCCAGAGCTACCTGGGATGGGGTAGTTTTCCATCGCGCGGCGATATGGGCGATAGGACTCTCGGAGCCGGAAACACGACCGGCCGCCAGCGGAAACCACGGAATAAATCCCAGTTCTTCTTGTTCGCAGTATTCCAGAACATCTTCCGATCCGCGGTCGGTGATGCTGTAACGATTCTGAACGCTCACAATCGGAACCATGGTTTGCGCATGTTGAATCTGCTTGACGCTCACTTCCGATAGGCCGATGTGTTTGATTTTTCCTTGCGCCTGCAAATCCTTAAGCGTACCGAGCTGATCTTCGGCCGGCACCTTCGGATCGATTCGATGCAACTGATAAAGATCAATACGCTCAAGGCGCAACCGGCGCAGGCTGCCCTCGCAGGCAGATCTCAGGTGTTCTGGTTTTCCGTTTTCAACCCATTGATTGGGACCTCGCCGCACATAGCCGCCCTTGGTGGCGATCACCAGCCCTGTCGGGTACGGGTGCAGCGCCTCAGCTATGATCTCTTCGCTGACGTAGGGACCGTAGGAGTCCGCAGTGTCTATGAAATTGATCCCCAATTCCACAGCGCGCCGCAAAACGCGGACGGCCTCTGCCCGGTCCGCAGGCTCGCCCCAAACTCCATCTCCCGTAATTCGCATCGCACCAAATCCCATTCGGGTAACACGAAGATCGTTTCCGATCAGGAATTCGCCAGTCTTCCTGGCCGGTGCCTGGCTCCCTTGCACTGCAAACTTTTGATTCGGCATATGCCTTCCCTTCGACTATGGGGACCGATGCGTCGACCGGCCCTTCTCGTTTGGAGTAGCGAGGCTCGGGCGGCGTTGCAAAAAAAAGCGTGTCCACCCGTGCTGCTGCAATTCTCTGAGAATTATCGCGTCTCTGCGCCGCATGGATGCCAGCGTCTTGTTGATCAAGGCCGTTGGAGGAGGGTGGACTGTCTCCGAGCTGCCGAAAACAGCGGAACTGCGCTAATCGGTGCGGTTCTGTTGGAGACACAACATAAGGAGCACGATATGGATCTGAACTCGCTGGGAGGATTGCGCTGGTAACAGGATGGACGGCAGGCGATGACATTATTCGCTTAGGTGCTGCAGGCGGCGTAGTCGATTCTTGTTTTGCCAAGCGCTGCTTGCGCGAGCCTGATCTTACAGCGAGCGGCCGCAGATAAAGGGGGGGCGACTAGAGACCGGGAAAAATTTCTCGATGAACACTAATCCGGGAGAGACTTAGAGAAGAGCCATGGAAACAGCTTCGGTTCGTCGTAGGCTTTGTTCCAACAGGGGTGCCCGATGCCTGGATATTCGGTGTAGTGGACCTCCGCTCCGATCTGCTTCATGGCTTCGGTCATCCGTTGAGATTCGGCGACCGGAACAATGTCGTCGTCGGCGCCATGAAAAATCCAGACTGGGGTCTTGCCGACTAGCTTGGCTGCGGCTAGGTATGTTCCGGGTGAATCGGGTGGTGTAACTCTTGCAAGGTCGGGGTGGGCGTTCCGTGCCGCTGCAGGCGGGCGAATGCCTCCGCAGATCACGACAAGAGCTGCGAATGTCCCCGGATGCTTCTCAGCAAGATGCCATGCACCGTAGCCTCCCATGGATAAACCGGTGAGATAGGTGCGATGAGTATCCCCGTGGAATTCCTTGGTCGCTTCTGCCAGTGCAGCCATGGCCAGGTCATCCATGGGGGGCAGTGTCCACCAATGATCCCTCGGGCATTGCGGCATAACTACAATTGCCTCGATCGCGCTACGGTTTG